>CALXIP010000093.1 GCA_944388395.1 uncultured Ruthenibacterium sp. | reverse complement strand
CCGGGGCTCACCGGCAAGAAAAAAGCCTCTGTGATACCGCCGTACAACCCCCTTCAGGCGTACTCCATCGAATCCGCCGGCGTGATGGACTTCGACACCGAAATGAAATTATGGTTCTCCGGTCTGGGCATCGTCACCTTCGAACTAATCGCCGGCTCGGACCTTTCCTCACTGGCCCGGCTGATCGGGAACGCCATTCTGACGTGACCGCTCTGCCCGCCCGACAATTTCCGCTGCGGCAACACGCCGCGGCGGAAGTTCTCTGCAAGACAACTTCCGTCCCTATGAAAGGATGTGCTGTAAAGCATGAAAAAACAAGATAAAAACGACCGCGCGCCCGGCGGAAAGGCCGTGCGCTGGAAACGCGGCATCGCCTATGTTCTGGCGCTTTCTCTCCTGAGTTCCACCGCCTGGGCGCTGGAGCCCACCTTTGTACCCGAGGTCTCATCCTCGTCCTCGCAGACCATTTCGGACGCCGAAGAGAGTGCCTCTTCCGACGCCGAGTCCGCGTCCTCTCTCGCGCCGGAAAGCGAGTCCGCTCTGCCCGCCGGAACCGAGGAATCTTCCTCTGCACCGGAAAGCACGGACACCTCTTCCTCTGTACCGCCCGACAGCGCATCTTCCGGCGAGAGCGCTTCTTCCCAGGCCGTGACGCCCGTTCCCGAAAGCACCGAAACGATTGCGGCTTCCGCCTCGGAAGCTGACTCGGAGATCCCGCTGGACACCACGTCCTTCCCGGACCAGGCCTTTCTCGATCGGGTCCGCGCCTTTGACACGGACGGAAACGGAGCGCTTTCCCCTTCGGAATGCGCCGCCGTGACCCGGCTTGACGTTCGAAACAAGGGCATCCGCTCTCTGGAAGGAATCGGCTGCTTTCCCAATCTCACCTATCTCAACTGCATCGGCAACGCCCTTTCGGAACTGCCGCTGGAGCAGCTGCCCCACCTGACGTCTCTGCTGTGCAACGAAAACGATCTGAGCGCATTGGACCTGGCCTGCGTTCCCGAGCTGGAACTGCTCCACTGCCACGACAACCGTCTTGCAGCACTGGACGTCTCCATGCTGCCGCGGCTGCAGGAACTGGCCTGCGGCGACAACCTTTTTGAAACGCTGGACGTATCACAAAACGCAAACCTGACGTATCTTCTGTATCTGGGCGGACCGCTCAAGACGCTGACGCTGTCCAACAACACGGCTCTGTCGCAGCTTTGGTGCTCCTACTCGCTTGTCTCGCAGCTGGATCTTTCGCAGGCGCCCAACCTGGAATTACTGGGCATCGACCGCAGTGAATTTCAGTTTCTGGACCTCAGCGCCAACACAAAACTCACCGATGTCCTGGGCGCGGACAACCAGCTGCTGGCCGTTCGCACGGGCGGTGCTCGGCCCCGGATGGAGCTTTCCAACCAGCGCCCTGTGGACGTGCAGATCGCCGAGGGGGAATCCACCTTTGACCTCACACGGCTCTCAGTGCCCATCGATCCCGCCTGCATCTCGGACGTAACGGGCGCACAGCTGACCGGAAGCGTTCTGAGCGGCATTCAGGACAACAGCATGGTTACATACCGCTATACAGACGGCACCGCCTCCTTTACGGCCACCCTGCAGTTCCACGTCAGCAACGCCTGGCTGGAGCCGCTCACCCTGGAGGACTGGACCTACGGAACCCCGCACCACGACCCGCACGCAAATGCGCAGTACGGGCAGCCGGTCTACGAATACAGCGCCTCCCCCGACGGAACATTCACCGCCCGGATTCCTGAAAACGCGGGCACCTGGTATGTGCGTGCCAGCGTGGCACCCAGCCCGGAGCATGCGGGCCTGACCGCAGTCACGGAATTCCACATCCTCAAAGCGCCGGCCGTCTACACCCTTCCCGCAAACCTGACCGCCGTGTACGGCAGCACGCTGGACTCCGTGGACCCGGGCACCGGGTTCACCTGGAAAACAGCAGATCAGACCGTCGGCAATGTGGGCACACACACGTTTGAAGCGCGCTATGTTCCCGCGGACCTGGCCAACTATCTTGTGGCGGACCCGGTGAGCATCCCCCTGCGGGTCACACCCAAACATGCTTCCCAACTGTGGGTCTCGGATGTGAAAAACGAAGAGGATGCCCGGCACCTGGCGGTGCGCGACGGAGACAAAACCCTTCAGGAAGGCGTTGACTATACGCTGGCCTACCGAACCATCAACAATCAGATGATGATCACCATTTCCTTCACCGGCAATTACACCGGCTCCGTTTTCCGGGGATACCCCATCTCCCAGCCCTCTCCCAACGTTCCCGTAACGCCGGTCCAACCGGAAAAGACGCCGCATCCCCAGACCGCGCGGCCCATCGTGTCAGTCTCAACCTCTTCGTCCAGGCCCGCTTCGGAAAGCACACCCCCGGTCTCGCAAAGCGACCCGGACGCCGGCTCTTCCAGCACGGCGGTGTCCGACCCGGAGAGCACAGCTCCTTCCTCCGCCTCTTCCGAAAGCACAGCGGACCCCGCACCGTCCCAGAGCCACCCCCTCTGCTGGCTTGCACTGCTCCTTCTGATTTTGCTGGGAATCGCCCTGGCGTTTTATCTGATGCGCAGCAAGGATGACCCGGACCCGCCGCAAGACACGCAATAACCATCCAGACAAACGGCGTCGGACGAAAGTCCGGCGCCGTTTTGCTGCATTTTCTATTGACTTCTGCAACCAAAATAAATATAATACAAATTAGAATAATTCTAAAATGTAGTGATGAAATGACAACGTATGCAAAAAAAATTTTAGAACTGATCGAAGCCTCTGACTGCCACATGACAGCGGAGCAGGTTTTTGACGCGCTGCGGAGCACCTACCCACGGGTGGTGCTGGCCACGGTTTACAACAACCTGAACCGGCTTTGTGCGCAGGGGGCCGTGCGCAAAGTTTCCGTCGAGGGCATGCCCGACCGCTATGACAAGACCCGGCGGCACGACCATCTGGTCTGCAAGTACTGCGGCAAACTGGCGGACGTGGACCTGGGCGATCTGACCCGCCAGCTGGAAAAAACAGCGGGCATCCCCATTTTATCTTACGACCTCAAGCTGCTTTATGTATGCGAAGAGTGTAAAAACAAACGGAAAGGAATGTGATGAATCTGAACCATTTGCCATTATCTGTTCGTGTTCCCATCGAAACGGACAATCCCAGCATCGTCCGCTGGGAGGAGAAGTGCATCCGGTGCGGCATGTGCAAGGAAGTGTGCACCCACAAAATGGGCGTACACGGCACTTACACGCTGGAGCAGACCGGCGGGAAAGCGGTCTGCATCTACTGCGGCCAATGCGCCAATGTCTGCCCGGTGGACAGCATCACCGAACGGGACGAATGTCCCCAGGTGCAGCAGGCCGTGGCCGACCCCGACAAGATCGTGGTGGTGAGCACCTCTCCCTCGGTCCGTGTGGCACTGGGCGAGGCCTTCGGTATGGAGCCCGGCTCCTTTGTGGAGGGCAAAATGGTGGCATTGCTGCGCGCTCTGGGCGCCGACTTTGTGCTGGACACCAACTTTGCCGCTGATTTGACCATTGTGGAAGAGGCCAGCGAGCTGATCCGCCGCATCACCCAGAAAGACCGTCCCCTGCCGCAGTTCACCAGCTGCTGCCCGGGCTGGGTACACTTTGCGGAGATCTATGCACCGGAACTTTTGCCGCATCTCTCCACCGCCAAAAGCCCCATCGGCATGCAGGGCGCAACGGTCAAAACTTATTTTGCCCGCAAAATGGGGCTGGACCCGCGCAAGATCGTCCACGTGGCCCTGACCCCCTGCACCGCGAAGAAGTTCGAGATCCGGCGCGAGGAAATGCACGCTGCCGCAGACTTCCATGCCGTCGAAGGCATGCGGGACACCGACCAGGTGATCACCACCCGGGAGCTGGCGCGCTGGGCCGCCCAGGCGGGAATTGACTGGAACGCGCTGGAAGACTCCGCCTATGACTCGGTCATGGGGCAGGCTTCGGGCGCGGGCGTGATCTTCGGAAACACCGGCGGCGTTATGGAGGCCGCTCTGCGCACTGCCTATGAGTATCTGACCGGGAGCCCGGCACCCGATACCCTGCTTCAGCTGGACCCGGTGCGCGGCTACGAGGGCGTGCGGGAGGCCGCTGTGACCATCGGCGACCAGACGCTGAACGTGGCGGTGATCTACGGCACTGCCAACGCGCGCAGCTTCCTCAAACGGATGAAGGAGAGCCAGAAGCCCTATCACTTCGTCGAGGTCATGGCCTGCCCGGGCGGGTGCATCGGCGGCGGCGGACAGCCCAAGGATCTGGCCCGCGACGCCGACGAGACGCGGCGCCAGCGGATCGCAGCCCTGTACCGGCGGGACGCGGCCATGCCGCTGCGCAAAAGCCACGAGAACCCCCAGATCCGGGAAGTTTACGAGGCGTTTTACGGCCGTCCTCTCAGCGAAATGGCCGAAAAAATGCTGCATACCCAATACACAGACCGAAGCGACATTCTGAATAAGAAAGGAAAAACGACTATGAGCAAATGGAAATGCAAAGTGTGCGGTTATATCTACGAGGGAGAAAGCCTGCCCGAGGACTTCACCTGCCCGATCTGCCGGCAGCCTGCCTCCGCCTTTGAAAAACTGGAAGAAGCGCCCGCCAAGGGGCTGAACAAATACGCCGGCACCCAGACCGAAAAGAATCTGGAGGCAGCCTTTGCGGGCGAGTCGCAGGCGCGCAACAAATACACCTATTTTTCTGCGGTCGCCCAGAACGAGGGCTACGAACAGATTGCCGCGCTCTTTTTGAAAACCGCCGAAAACGAACGCGCACACGCCAAACTGTGGTTTGAAGAACTGAACGGCCTGGGCGACACTGCACAGAACCTGCTGCACGCGGCCGAGGGCGAAAACTACGAGTGGACGGACATGTACGACGGCTTTGCCAAGACCGCGGAAGAAGAGGGCTTCCCGGAGCTGGCGGCCAAGTTCCGCCTGGTGGCAGCCATTGAAAAGCGCCACGAAGAGCGTTACCGTGCGCTGCTGCGCAATGTGGAGACGGCGCAGGTCTTTGAGAAAAGCGCGGTCAAGATGTGGGAATGCCGCAACTGCGGCCACATCGTGGTGGGAACCGCGGCGCCGGAAGTGTGCCCCACCTGCCTGTATTCCAAGAGCTTCTTTGAGATCCTCGCCGAGGAATATTGAGCCGGAGCAAGCCAAAAGCCAGGGTGCTGACGCACCCTGGCTTTCTTGTTGTTTCGTTTACTCGTCCCGCAGAAGGTTCTTCATGTCCTGCATAGCTTCGCCGTGCTTTCGGGAGACTGCGTACGGGTTTCGGCGCAGATGGCGCGCAGCCCGCTGATACATCTTGTCCGTGCGGCTTTCCATGGCCCGCAGCTCGCTTTTCAAAATCTGCATCTCGCTTTCCAGCCGCTCCGGCGAGCGGCGCCGGTCGAAACGCATTTCCTCCAGACGAGCCGCCATCATGCGCAAAAGCGTTTTTTGCTCCTCCCGCAGCGCTTGGAGCCGCTGGGCAAACCCCTTCTTTGCACTGCGCACCGCCTCCGCCTGTCTGGACTGTTCCCAGTCCAGCTGGGTGAAGGCCGCGGTCACTTCCAGCTGCTTCTGCAGCCGGGCAATGCGCCGCTTGCTTTCGCTGAGGGCGTTCAGCAGCGAACGCATGTCCATGGCCTCCCGCATGGAGACGATCAGGTCTGCCGTCATCCCCAGGGCCAGCACCAGAGCCAGGAGCCCGGCGCCCAGAGGCGACAGCCCCCGGACCAGCCCGGCCACCGGCGGCTGAAGGACCCGCACCAGAAGGATGGAGAAGACGCCCCAGCACAGCGATGCCACCACACAGATGTACCCGTTCAGGTTCCAGCGGAACCGGCTGTAGTCCCAGTAGCGGACATGGAACAGCTTTTCCATGCTGTAGCCGGTAACGTATTCCAGAAGTGTGGCGCCCAGCATGCCGGCCGCAAACACCAGCAGCGTGTTGTTCTGCACCGGCCAGGTGAAAAGCAGAATGGCCACGGCGCCGAACCCGTAGATGGGAAGAAACGGGCCGTTCAAAAAGCCACGGTTCACCCAGCGGTGCTGCTGCACCGACACCAGGCACGACTCCCACACCCAGCCCAGGAACGAATAAATGAAAAAGTACAGCACCCACTGTGCCAACCCATAACCTGTCATGAAAAACCCCTCCCGGTATTCGGTTTAGTAGTCAAGAACAAACGCTGCGACCCGCTCCATCGCCTGCTGAGACTGGGGCAGCGGGAACATTTGAAACACGTGCCACATCTCGGGCCAGCACTGAAGGACATTGGGGATGCCGGCTTCGTCCAGATGCTTTTTCAGGCGGATCGCATCATCGGCGAGGATCTCGTGTCCGCCGTACTGGACCAGCACCGGCGGGAAGCCGCTCACATCCTGAAACAGCGGCGAGAGTTCCGGCTGGGCCCAGCCGCCCTGGGGCGCGTAGGCCTGGCGGACTGCTTCCAGATACGCCCGGGTCAGAACAGGGTCGTCCTCTTTGTGCGCCTCATAGGAATCTCCGGAGCAGCTCATATCCGTCCAGGGGGAGCACAGCACCAGCTTGCCCGGCAGGCGGCGGCCGGCCTCTTTCAGCGCCTGCGTCAAAACCAGCGCCAGATTTCCGCCCGCCGAGTCACCGGCCAGCACCACGTCCCGGGCGCCGTATCCCAGTTCCATCAGGTAATCCCAGGCGGCCAGCGCGTCTTCCAGCGCGGCGGGATAGGGATGTTCCGGCGCGAGGCGGTATTCGAAGCTGAGCACTTCGTACCCCGTGCTTTTGGCCAGCTTGGACGCCAGCACCCGGGCGTAGCCCAGATTTCCGCTGGTGTAGCCGCCGCCGTGGCAGTAGAGCACCACATGGTGCCTGTCATGGCCGCATTCCGGTCTTGCCCACGCCATGGGCATGGACCCCAGCTGAAACGGCTCCCAGCTGTACCCCAGCTCCGGGCTGACCAAACGGCCCAGAATGTTCTGGCTCTGCCGCTGCCGCTCCAGGCCTTCCAGCGCACCGTCGGTGGGCGCGGACAGGGAGTGGACGGTTTTCAGTGCCGCAAGCATTGCCTGCGCGGCTTTTTCATTGACGGAAAGTTCCTCTGCGGCCTCGCTGAAGCTTTGGCCGGTAAACCATAATTTTTTCATAAGATTCCTCTTTTCTGCCGGCGGACCGGCTTTTCTCACAGCGAGCTTTTCCAAAGTCCGTGCAAGTTGCAAAATGCATACGCGGCGACGGGCTGTTCCTGACGGCCCAGCTTAAAAAATGCGGCGGGCGGTTCGTCGGGTTTCAGAAAACGGACCAGATATCCGCAATTCGTCTCCAGCACGATCCATTCGATCCGGTGCTCCGGCGTCATGGGGTGGGCGATCCGCCCCACCTGCACCTGCACCACCTGCTCTTTCTGAACCGCGTCGGGCACGTGCTTTTCCAGCGACGCGTCCGTCTCGCCGGGTATGAGCTGTTTCATGGGTTCGCCGCAGCACACCACGGGCACCCCGGAATCCTTCAGCATGATGATTTGATTGCCGCAATGGGCACATTGATAAAATTTCATTGTTCATTTCTCCTTTTCATTGATCCGGCGGTCATTTGCCCGCCGGGGTTGCGGACCGTTTGTCCAGCAGAACGGTGAGGAAGTCGCTTGCGCCATCTGCCACCAGGCTGAGGCCGAACACCATCACCACGATTTTTGCGGTTTGGAACGGATTGACCACGATCAGGATTCCCAAAAGGATGGGGATCACCGACGCGAGGATCATCGGCACCATGTTGGGATATTTGTCACGGATTGCGGTGAGCGCCAGCGGAAGTTTTCCCACCCCGTCCACCAGGAGCAGCGAGCCCAGCACCAGCGGCAGAACCGACAGCACAGCCTCGGGCCAGAGAAGCGCGAATCCGGCAAACGCAGCGGGCAGGATCGACAGGAACAGATCTCCCGCCAAAGCGCCTCCCGAACGGCGTCCCTGGATATAGCGCCACAGATGACTTGCTCCGTACGCCGCGGCCCCTGCCGCCAGTACCCACACAAACAGCGTACTGCTTGCACCCGGAAAAGCCAGCAGCAAAAGCCCCATGACAATGTACAAAACCGCGATCCATACCGATGCGGCACGCACCCAGAAAAATTCAAACATAAAAATTGCCTCCTTTATTTTGTTATATTCATCGTACCATTTTGGCTGCGCAAAATCGGTTTGCCAAACAACGAACCGGATTTTAATCTGCGCTTGAAAGACGACGCTTTCAAAGACTATAATAGGAAAAGAGAGAATTGAAGGGAGTCTTTCGCATGGAAACGGAACTGGATCTTTCCATTCTGAAATCAGGACTGCTGTTCCGAAATCTTTCGGACGAAGAAATACGGGAAGTGATCGAAACCATGTCCCCGCACCGGGCCAGATACGCCAAACGCGCGGTGATCGCCCGGGACGGAGATCCCTTTCCGGAGATCGGCATTCTGCTGTCGGGCAGCGCCCATCTGGCGCACATCGACAGCAACGGAAACAACAACCTGATGGACGTGCTGCAAGCCGGAAGAACGCTGGGCGAATTGAACGCCGTGGGGCGCTACCGGCTGCACTTTACCATTACCGCCGCCGAACCCACCGAGGTGCTTTATCTCAGCGTGGACCAGCTGCTGCGAAAAAACGTGCTCACCGCGCCTGTCCAGATCCGTTTTCTGCAAAACCTGACTCTGGCCATGGCCCAAAAGGCCCAGTATCTGACCCTCAAACTGGAAGACAGCATCCGCCGTTCCACCCGGGAGCGGCTGCAGGACTATCTTTCGGACCAGTATCACCGCACCGGCAGCCGGACCTTTTCCATTCCGCTGAACCGGCAGGACCTGGCGGATTTCCTGTTTGTGGACCGCAGCGCAATGTCCAACGAGCTGTGCAAAATGCGGGACGAAGGACTGCTGCGCTTTGACAAAAGCCGCTTTGAATTGCTGGTGGAAATGCCCATCACTGAAGACGAACCGGACCCCAACGACCAGGAATAAAGAAGGCCGCGCTTTTGCGCGGTCTTCTTTTTTTGTCAGGCGTCGCCCCGCACGCCTCTGCGGCCGGAAATGGATTCCACCAGCAGAGCCAGCCCGGAAACACTCAGGTAAATGCCCCACACGGCGCTCAACGCGAACCAGCTGGCAAGCGGATTGATCAAGAGCACGATACCCAGGATCACATTGAGGATGCCGCTGGTCAGCACCCAGGCGGCGCCTTCCGTGCCGTGCTCCCGCAGCTCTGCGAAGGTGAAAAACTGGCCGATGCCGCTGAGGACCGTGAAGAAAGCCACCACCGTTGCCAGAACGGAGATCATTGTCACGGTTCCGTAAGTGGTCTGCACCGCGGACCAGAGAGTGAACAGGCTGAACCCGGTCAGCAGGATCCCGTTGGCCAGTGCCCAGCCGCTGCGCCGCTCCTTTCCGGCCCGGACAAAGGACACCAGCTGGGTCGCCCCGTAGACCCCCAGCCCCGCTGTGATCACATACGCCAGGGACAGGCCCGTGGCCACCGGGGCAAAGGCGGCCAGCAGACCGAAACCGATCATCAGTGTGCCGATCAGCACCCCGCTCGCCACGCCGGTCTTGCGGGGCGTTTCTTCCGCGTGCTCCTGTACGGGCACGGTTGTTTCATAGGTTTGGTTCATAAATGTTTCCTCCTCAAATCAGCTGGTAGCGTTCCAGCATCTCTTCCAATACGGTTCCCTGCAGCTTCTCCAGCCCGGCGTGCAGCGCCAGCTTGTACGGCAGGGGCAGCTTCATTTCCGTCAGCCGGCGTCCGTCCAGCAGATAATGGGTGGCGTTCAGCAGGCAGCGCAGGTCATACACTGACCCGAACACCTCCGGCACGCCGCGCTCCACCTGCAGCAGGGTATACACCGCCTCCATGGCTGTGCGGACCGAGTACTCCGTGGTGAAAATCGTGTCACGGGGCGTCTGGGCAAACTGGCCCAGGAAGGCAAAGTTCACGCAGCCTTCGGGCACAACGTCCGGCCGGTCGCCCGCAGCGCGGGGCATAAAGAACGCGGTCACGTACGGCATCATGCACGGCACGGTGTTGGCCGCCGTGTGCGCCAGCGTCTCAATTTCGTTTTCGGGAACGCCCAGGTGGTACAGCCACTCCATGCAGATCTCTGCGCCGGTGCACTCCTTCATGGGCTTGCCCACAAAATCTCCCGGCTCGTCCGGGTACAGCCCGTAGATCCAGCCCACCAGCTGTCCCTCCGGCTGCGCCTTGAAGTGAGGCTGCCGGTTGAAGGTCCAGCTCATCAGCCAGGCCGAATCCTTTACGGTCACGATGCCTCCCGTGACCACCTTGCCCGCATACGGGTCCCGGTGGCTGATTTTTTCCACATACGAGGCGATGCGGTCGTCCAGCAGCGTCACCGTGGCAGACTCCCAGCGGGTGGCCTCAATGTCCGAGCAGAATTTTTCCGGCCGGCCAAACAGCGGGTTCTGCACCGCAATGTTTTTCCACAGCTCCCAGCTGGAGCCCTGTCCCGACTCCACATCCACCACCGGCGGGTGATCGTTGTCACCCAGCGCGCTGGCCTCGGTGCAGGAGCCGTTGGTCACAAACACCAGGTCGTTCTCCGTCAGGTCCATGGTCTCCTCCCGGCCGCCGCGAAGCAGAACCATTTGATGCGCTACCTTCCGGTCCGGGAAAAAGTGGAACAGTACGTTGGTCACCTTGACGCCGTACTCAAACTGTACACCCTGTTCCTCCAGGTATTTTGTCAGGGGCAGGATCAGCGATTCGTACTGATTGTACTTGGTGAATTTCAGTGCGGAAAGATCCGGCAGCCCGCCGATGTGATGCAGAAAACGCTGCAGGTACAGTTTCATTTCCAGCGCGGAGTGCCAGGTTTCAAAGGCGAACATGGTCTGCCAGTACAGCCAGAAATTCGACTTGTAGAACTCCTCGTCCAACACATCGTCGATGGTCTTGTCATACAGGTCCTCGTCCCGGGTGAAAAACAGCCCCATCAGTTCCAGGGCAGCCGCATCGCTGAGTTCAAACCGGTTTCCCGTCTCGGCGCTTCGGCCCTGTTCCAGTGTGGCCCGGTTCATGGAAAAATTCGGGTCATCCTTGTTCAGCCAGTAGAACTCGTCCAGAACGCTGACGCCTTCCTGTTCCAGCGACGGAATGGAGCGGTACAGGTCCCACAGGCACTCGTAATGGTTTTCCATCTCACGGCCGCCGCGGATCACAAACCCCATCTCGGGGCGAAACAGTCCGTCACAGGCGCCGCCGGGCAGCTCCGCTTCTTCCAGCACATGAATGTGGTTTCCCGGCACCTGTCCGTCCCGGATCAGGAACGCCGCCGCGGCAAGGCTGGCAAGGCCGCCCCCCACGAGCCACGCGTGTTTTTCGTCTGCCCCCGCCGGTTTCCGCGGTTTGGCAAACGCTTCATAATTTCCGTTTGAATAATACATATTCATACCTCCTGTTTCCGCGGAACTCTGCCCGCGGCCTTTTCAAAAATGGATTTCGTTCGATGAAAAACTTTGCCGCAGACCAACGTTTGCCGCCGGGCACCGCTTTCAACTTGTTCTCAGCTTACGCTTTTCCCAATGTAAAATCGGTGTTCTAAACAACGAAAAATCAAAAATCCCTGCGTTTTGCACAAACGCAGGGATTCCATGCAAAAAACCGCGCGTCCCGCCATGGGAACGCGCGGCTTTTTTACTTTTTTGCTCACGCCTGATACAGGAAGGTTTCCGCCCCGTTGCTGACCGCGGCAACGGTGGCGTCCGGATACTGGGCCATGGCGTCGTCCACGGCCTGCTGCAGCGCTTCCACCGGGTAATGCCGGCATCCGCACAAGGCCATCTCCTCCGGGCTGACCCCATTGCTGACCACCACCAGCCTGCGGCGGCGGCGCATCTTGGACATGCTGTTGCCCACGGCAATGGCCAGCGCGTCTCCCTCGCAGGGCGCGCCGTCAAAAATGCCTTTGACGATTTCATCTCCGTCATCGCGGCCCATCATCTGCAAAAATTCCGGGTGCGGGCCCACGCCCTCGTAGTTGGGCGACACCAGCACGATGGTGCCGCCGCTGTCTCCTTTCAGCGCGTGCTCTGCGGCATACATGCCCTTGGGCGACTGCCAGAAGTCCTGATCGGCCGGATAGCCGCTGACCACCACCACATCCACGCGCTTTTCCACCTTGCAGCCCAGCACGTGCTTGGCCAGCTCTACGCCGGCGCGCTGCGCATGCACATAGTGGCCGGCCACAGCGTGGCACATCTCCAAATCGGAATTGAGCACGGTGTTCACGATGAAATCCAGCCCGATGGTGTCCACCCAGCCTTCCATCATGGTGCGCACGGGGCTGGCGCTGTTGCCGAACAGGTTTTCATTGTACAGCGACGCTTTCAAATGGAAATAGGAGACGGTGTCCTCACCCGCCACACCGGGATACAGAATCTTTCCTCCGCCGCTCCAGCCCATCACCGGGTGCGGGACCAGGTTGCCGATGCCGATGCGGATGTCGGCCTCCATCACCCGTTTGTAGGCGTAGATATCCACCCCATCGCTGGTTTTCCCCAGGAACACCAGTTTGTCCGGGTCCCGGAATTCCGAGTTGACCACCTCGTAGCGGGCGTACACCTGTTCGCCCACGCGCTCGGCCAGCTCCTGCGCCGTCATGTGGCGGTGACTGCCCAGCGCCACAATGATGCAGATGTTTTCATCCCGCACGCCGATGGCCTCCAGCCGGGCCAGCACAATGGGCAGGATGCGGCCAATGGGCGTCGGCCGGGAGCCGTCGTCCACAATAATGTTCACGCGCATGTCCGGCGTGATCATCTCCTCCAGCCGGGGCGTGCCCACGGGATGGTCCAGCGCGCGCTCGATCTCGGCCGCGAAATCCGGCGCGGGCGGCGTATGCACCGGGTCGTACATTTTCACGAACCGGTCATCGTCCACCTCAAAGCTGACCTTTTCGCCGCCATACGGAAGTGTGACCTTCATTCCTTCATCCCCCTCTTTTTCAACAGCGCGTCCCGCAGACGTTCGATCTCTGCTTCGTACTGTTCCGGCGTCAAGAATACCCGATGCTCCGGGAACATCTCAAAGGGGCGGCCCCAGCCCAGTTTGTCCCGGTACTTGGGGCAGATGGTGAAGTGCACATGGCGCACCTCGTCGCCATAGATGCCGTAATTGATTTTGTCTGCGCCGTAAAGTTCCTGAATGGTCTGTGCCAGCACGCACACATCCTCCATAAACTCATTGCGCAGCGCCCGTGGAATTTCATACAGCTCCTCATAATGGTTGCGGAACATGATGGTGCAGCGGCCGGGCAGCGTCTGGTCTTTGCAGAAAAACACTTTTGAAATTTTCAGATCGCACACTTCAAACAGCAGTTCCTGAAAAGACCTGTCCCGTTCGCAGTAATAACAGCCTTTTTGCTTTTCCATGGCGCGTTCCTCCTAAACTTTCTCGTGGGCTGACTGCCGCTCCAGAAGTTCGATCAGCAGCGCCAGATTACGCGTGATGTGATACGGGTCCTTGACCGGAAGCGCCACCACCTTGTTCTGGGGTGTTCCGTCCCGGCACAGGATCTGAATCCACTCGCCCACCTGCGGATTGGGGTTGGGGAAATGGGAGAACGTGTAATCAAACACCTTCTTGTGCCAGTTCCAGAAAGCCTCCTGCCCGGTGCGCAGATAAAACAGCAGCGTGGTGTAAAGCGCCTCGGAGTGCACCCACCACAGCTTGTCGGACCAGCCGTCCAGCACCTGCCTGACCGTGGGTTCCGCGTCCCACGGCCCTGCCGACGCGCAGGGCCGTCCGCCCTGGGGCGCGGCGTAATGCAGCAGGCCGCCGCAATCCTCGTCCCATCCGATCTCCAGCGCCTTCAGCGCAATGGACGCTGCCTTTTCGGCCAGTTCATCCTGCTGCAGGATCTCCGCCGCTTCGGCAATGAACCACATATCTTCCAGCGTGTGCCCCGGATTGGCGTGCTGGCCCAGAAGTGTCGGTTCAAAGGAACCGTCTTCATAAATCACCTCATGGACCACAAAGTTTTCGTCCGTAAATTCTTCCAGCACCTGCCGGGCGGTGCCGCGCATATCCTCGCGCAGCTGCTCGCAGAGCGCCGGTTCAAAGCGTTCCGCCGCGCGGTACAGCTCCACCGCCACATTGGTGAAAATCATGGGCACGCCATGGGCGCGCAGGCCCTTGCCCAGCGGGTAGGGCAGCGTTTTGAAGCAGCCTGTTTCAAACCGGTTTTTGGCCGACTGGTACAGCTTGCGCGCAAAGACATAGGCCTCCGCGTCCTCCGCGGCCCGGGAGTAGCAGGCGAGTCCCGCGATCACAAAGCAGTCCGCGTAGATGCTCATATCCAGATCCGGCCAGTCTCCCACCTGTTTGGGAGCGCCGGTCCGGTCCATCAAAAACACGCAGCGCCAGTCATCGCTGCCCATCAGGCAGTGGCTGCGCAAAAACACCACGCCGCTTTGAGCCAGGCGCAGAAAGCGCTCCCGCTGCGCATCGGGGAACAAATCGCTGCGCAGCAAAGCCAGCTTGGAATACATCCACACAAACCGCCCCTGGCTCCAGGTGTATTTGTCCGTGCTCACGCGGCGGGTCCCCTCGTTGTTGTAGCAGTTAAAATAGCCGCCGTACTGCCGGTCCAGGCACCGGGGAAGCCAAAAGGACAGAATGCGGTTGGTCAATTCGTTTTCATAAAACCCCAACATGGTTTTTTGCTGAAATCGATCCATCCCGTTCCCTCCGTATCATTTGATA
>CALXIP010000092.1 GCA_944388395.1 uncultured Ruthenibacterium sp. | reverse complement strand
CCTCACGACAGGTGGCGCTCATAATGTCTGAGGCAATTCGCCGAGGGCAAGCAGCTGAGGCATTCCAGGATTTGGCCTTCGGTGGAACAGACGCGCTCTTGTCACGTGGTCGGTGGCTGTTTCAAGGAGGTAACCTTGACCGCACTGTTCCTCATCGGAAGCCTCGGCCGGACGGCTACGTGCTTCCGGACAAGAATTGGCGGATCCTTGACGATCAGAAACCCGAGGACGAACACGAAGAGGGGTGAAAAAATGACCACATCTGAATACATTCGGAAAAGTGATGGCACGTATAAAACGGGTGCGGGCAAAAAGGAACTACAGAAGCTGTTCACTTTTTGGCCACAGGTTTCCAACGCGCGCATCGAGCGCACGGATGAAGGCGACCAAGTTCACTTTGATCTGCAGCTGTCCACCAGCACGGCTAAAACCGTGCTGAGCAATCAGACGGAACGCGGTCTTCGCAAGTTGGCATGGGACACCTTGCCTCCGGCCTTCCGCTTGTGTCCACCAATTCGAATGCATCATGAGTGCTTTCTGGAGTTGGTTCAGCAGCAACTCTCCTCGTTGGAATTGCCTGTTACCTATACCCCTAGCAAGAACGGCTGGAACCAAGTCAACGACACGTACTATTTCTTGTTCGGCAACCAGCTGATTCTTCCGCCGGTGCTGGAAGGGCAGGTATCACCGCCACAGGAAATCGCGCTGCGGGTATCCCTTGCTCAGGAGCTGACTGAACAGCAGATTGCCGGATGGTTCACTCATGTCCTCTGCAGTGTGCCGCATTTGAGTCTGCCTCTTTGCCTGGCAAACATCCTGGGGCTTCTTTACAGCCGACTACAGGCCCTCGGCCGCATTCCCGAAGGATGGCTCTGGGTGGTAGGCCGATCGAGCGCCGGAAAAACGAGTCTGGTACAGACTTTGTGCTGCCTATACAATCGGGACAGCGGGCTGAAATCATGCACTATCCCCGCCAGCAGTACCGTTGCATATGCAAGCAACAGGATACAACAGCTGCAGGACACAGTTTGCATCGTCGATGATAAAGCCATCACCGAGGGAACTACGCTTTCAGGGCGGCAAATCGCGCTGATTGATTCTCTCGTTCGCAGCACCACCAATGGCACTACGCGCGGGGTGCTTGGTCGCAAGGAAAAACCGGCTTGCTGCTATTTTGTAGGCACAGCTGAAGCTGTATTCCAAGCAGAGTCGGTCGCCAATCGCGGCATCGTTCTCGAAATTGGGGCCGAGCGGATTGATTTTTCCGCTTTGAATGAATGCCTAGATGACAGTCACCATCGGCTTGAAGCCTTTTGGTTTAATTTTACCCGATGGCTGGTGCTGAATCAAGGCCTAGATGCTTGGCTGCAAACGCGTACCCAGCAGGCTGTACATCCGGACGGAAGCCATCAACTGGAAAGCCCTCGTGTTGCTTCGCACATCGCATTTTTCCATATGGCGGGCGATTTGCTGTGCGATTATTTTGACAGTTTGAAACTCTGGGAAGAAGAGAGTGCCGCCGAATGGCGTTCAACCGTTCATAGGCAGTTGAACCAACTGTATGATCGGCAGCTTGCCCTGTTATCCCGCCTTCGCGAGCAGAACGATCCCAACCAGTTTGCACGAACCATTGCCGATCTGGTTCGCAGCGGTACGCTGCGAATCGTACAGAGCACGCACCTTGCGTTTCCATCAGAATGCGATGCCTTCAAATACACCTCAGGCCGCGGGGAAGTATTTATCTGCTTTCACACGGATGTTTTGATAGGGGCACTGGGGGAACGCGGACTGCATGCTACGTATGCCAAGCTACGTCAAACACTTTTACCTCCGGGCATCTTAATCCCGGACTGTGATGGCAAGGTCACTCGAAACATAGGTGGGACACGAGGCGTTCAGATCAGCTGGACACGGCTTGTGGAAGTCTTGTCTCATCAGCGAAAACCGACTCCATGCATTACGCGCCGCAACTAGGCGTTTTTGCAAGATATATTATTAATAAGATCAATGGGGACTACAATTTTAGGAGGGTACATAATGAACAATATGCAGAAAGACACACAAAATCAGCTGAACAAAGAGCCTCAGCCTGCAGATCTTCCTCTTCTTTTGACCGTTGCGGACATTCAGCGGATTCTTGGCCTGTCCAAAACCACCGTCGGATATCTGGTGCATCAGAAAGATTTCCCTCTGGTGCAGCTGTCGCCCCGCAAATACATTATTCCGCGAGATCGATTCCTACGGTGGATCGACGCACAGGCCATGCACTAAACACAACGCAGGGGGCAGAAAATTCTGCCCCCTGTCTTATGAAAAAGGCAGGAGAAGAAAATGGCAAAGTACAACAACATTTATCATCGAAAGGATGGGCGCTGGGAAGGCCGCGTTCTTCTCGGACGTAATCCAAGCACCGGCAAGCCGCAGTATAAAACTTTTTACGGCAAAACACAGTCCGAAGTACGCCAGAAAATCAAGAATGGTCTTACATTGCTGGAAGACGGCGTGCAACTCACTGGTGAAAAATGGGAACTGGGAAAATGGCTAGACCATTGGCTTTCAAATTACAAACGCAATGAAGTCGCCAAAACGACATACGATAACTATCGATTCGCTCTGGTACATATCAAAAACGCAATCGGGAAATCCTATCTTGCCGATTTGAATACCGATATGATTCAGCTTGCGATCAACGAGCTTGCCCAAAGCGGGAGAAAACGCACCGTAAAAATCACACACTGTATCTTAAGCGCCGCTTTGGATCAAGCGGTCGAGAATGGTCTGCTCTCCAAAAATCCGGCAAAAGCGGTCGTCCTGCCTCGGCAGCAGTCTAAAAGCGCGCGTGTTTTGAGTGTTGAAGATCAGCAACTGTTTATCCGCGCGCTGCGCGGACAGAGGCTCGCCAATCTGTTTATGCTGCAAATTGCAACAGGATTGCGACCAGGAGAAGCACTGGGACTCACGTGGGATAATGTGGATTTTGAAAACAAGATTCTTCATATTACAAAAGCCGTACGACGGGAACGCGATGAAAACGATATCTCACACATGGTCTTCGCACCCACCAAGACAAAGCGCTCTCGTGATATGGAGCTTCTGGATGAAGCAATCGAAATTTTAAAACGTCAGCGTGAACTGCAAAACGCGGAGAAAAAACGTCTCGGGAACGCCTACACAGATCTCAATTTGATTTTCGCAACCAAAACCGGACAAATATTGGAACGGCCTCATGTCGCACAGACCTTAGCACTCATCCGGAAACAAATGCGTATCATCCGAGCCGAAGAACTCCACAAAGATATCAGTGAGGTCGAAGAGCCCGATTTCACACTGCATTCTTTGCGCCACACCTTTGCGACCCGTGCATTGGAGCAGGATATTCCGTTGAAAGTTGTCTCTGACTGGTTAGGACATACAACCATCCGGATCACTGGCGATATTTACTCTCACGCTCTTCCCGCAAAGCGCCGAAACAGCATTCAGAGATTAACAGGGATCACCACAGACCATTACAAAAATGGTCAAAATCGTGGTCAAGTCCAAAATGATGAGTAAAAACCAATGAAAAAACCACGTAGAAATCGCCATAAAATAGCGCATCTACGTGGTTTTCTCTTGGTCCGAGTGGCGAGAGTCGAACTCACGGCCTCTTGAACCCCATTCAAGCGCGCTACCAAACTGCGCTACACCCGGACATTGCCGTCTTTTCTGACGGCAAAAATTATTATAGCGGATTCGAAATCAATTGTCAATATTTTTTTGCGAGAATTGTGAACGAATTCTTCTTTCGGCCCCATATCCGACACAATTTTCCGCCTGCTTATAGCGATCATAGCAAAACTGGATAATGCTGTTGCGTTTTACAATGCCAATAAAGCTTTCTTTGCCATCGATCACCGGTACAAAGTTCTGTTTCATAGCTGCCGCAATCAGTTTCTCCATATCCGTATCCACGGAGACACACTGATAATCGTGCTTACGGGGAACACTCATCAGAGGCATATCTTCTGCCTCCTGCAAATTCAGATTATGTGTTCGCTTAATGGCCCAGAGCAAATCGCCCTCTGTAATAGTCCCTACATATTCCCCTTTCCGATTTAAAATGGGAATGGAAGAATAACGATGATATTCCATTTTCTCCAGCGCCTGCCGGACAGTAAAATCATCGTATAAGTACGCCACTTCTGCTTTCGGCGTCAAGAAAAACAATAGATTCATGGTCACCAAGTTCCTTTTCTCGCGGTTACGTCAAAACTGCGGTTTTTCTTTCCACTAAAAGTATACCATGCAGATAATAAATTTGCATGAATGAATTGTAAAAAGCGTTCTTGTTCTGGTATGATGATACAAGCAGCAAAAGGAGGCTCTTATATGCCGGATCAATTTTCTCACGCACCGCGTTTCTACCGCTTTGTGCGTGTGTTCTTTCTTTTTTGTACGCTTATTTTATGTGCGTCGCTGGCTTTTTGCAGTTTGGTTGTCACCACGTACTTCCCAGAAAGTTATGACGAAATTCCCCAGTACTCCTGTTCTTCGCTTTTGCCCGTTCTGATCTGCTGCGGCATCTTTTTCGCACTGAGCGCATGGGTACTGCCTCACTGTAAAAAGATCTCCCGCCGCGGGATCATCCTTTTTGCGTGTCTGTTCGTTTTTATTTTTGGGGGGCTGTGGGCATTCTTCAACAACACAATGCCTACCGCCGATCGAATATTCATTTACCAAAACGCACAGAACCTTCTGGTTGGCGATTACTCGCTTTTGCGGCCGGGTGCTTATTTTTCGCAGTTTCCTTATCAGCTGGCCACGAGCCTTTGGGCCGCCTTGGTGATGAAACTGTTCGGAGCCGGGCACTGTTTCTTTGCCTTTCAACTGTTCAACGCGTTTTTTGCCGCACTTCTTGTGTATTTTTTGCTTCGCTTAACAGAACTTTTCAATCCTGATAAAAAAGCCCTGTGCCTGGCAGCTTTTTTGTGCATTGCCTTTTATCCTATTGCCCTGCTGTCCACCTTTATCTATGGAACACTGGCTTCCGCTGCCTTTTCGGTCGGAGCTCTATTCTTCGCGCTGCGTGCCACTGACAGTGGCAAAATCCGCTTTTATACAGGTTCTGCCTTATGTATCATGCTGGCAATGCTTGCCAAACCCAACAGTGCAGTGTTTCTGGTCGGTCTGGCACTGCTGTTTTTGACAGCTGCACTGCACCGCAAATCTGTGCGTCCTGTGCTGGGACTGGCTGCATGTGTGATTCTGGCACTCGGTGCCGGAGAGCTGCTGCTTTTTGTCATGGAACAGCGTTCCGGGTATGACCTGCACAACGGGGAAACCTTCTGGGCCTGGATTGCCATGGGATTACAAACCGGGCCGCTGGCGCCGGGCTGGTACAATGAATACAACGATATGTTGTATGTGCTTCATCAATTCGACAACGACGCCATCGCGCAACAGGCAATTGCCTCCATTGGAACCAGCCTCGCCGAGTTCTGTTCACATCCAAGCTATGCGCTGCACTTTTTTGGATTGAAAACCATCAGCCAATGGTGCGAACCTACGTACGCGACTTTCTGGATCAGCAAAAATGCATTGACCGATCAGCTGGCACCCAATTGGATTCAGGCCTGTTATGCCGGGCCGGTCCACGACGGATTGGTCCTGTGGGCCGACGCGCTGCAGACGCTTTTGTACACCGGTGCAGCAGCCGCTCTTTGGAACAGACGAAAGAACTGGCGTGCGGAGTATTTGATCCCTGTTCTGGTCGTGTTCGG
Organism: uncultured Ruthenibacterium sp.; assembly: GCA_944388395.1. GTDB lineage: Bacteria > Bacillota > Clostridia > Oscillospirales > Ruminococcaceae > Ruthenibacterium > Ruthenibacterium komagatae. Next base: position 14,752 of record CALXIP010000092.1, on the reverse strand, counting down.
TGGATTTGTGTTCCATACCTTTTGGGAAGCCAAAAGCCTCTATATTATTAACTATTCGGTTCTGCTGGTCCCCTATGCCGCGTTGGGACTCTGTGATATCTCCTGTTTTATCTCTCGTTATTTGTGCAAAAAGTGCAAATCCAAGGTAAATCCATGAATTTTATTGTATTCTTTTGAGAAGCATGATAATATAAAAAAAAGCGTTCATTCCACAGAATGAGCGCTTTTTGAAATGGAGAGATGCTTTTATGGAAGAACGCATTGTCAAATTGTACACCAAAAACAGCAGCATTCCTCTGAAAGTTGTTCCCGGACATTTTGCCACCAACCACTCGCATGTAAACTACTATCTTGACATGACCACCCTGAAAAGCCGCATTTCCGAGGCAACAGAAGTGGCGCAGAATCTGGCGGGAGATTACATGCTGAATACGGTGATCGACACCATTGTATGCCTGGACGGCATGCAGGTGGTGGGCACGCTTTTGGCACAGGAACTGACCCGGGCAGGCCTTCATTCCATGAATGCGCATAACACGATTTATGTCATTACCCCGGAAACCAACGGCACCAGCCAGCTGATTTTCCGCGACAATCTGCAGCCGATGGTACAGAATAAACATGTACTGATTTTGATGGCCAGCGTCACTACTGGCATCACCGTCCGGAAAAGCGCCGAGTGCATTTCGTACTATGGCGGCACGGTAGCGGGCGTTGCTTCGATTTTTTCCAATGTGGCAGAAGTGGAAGGCTTTCCCATCAACGCCATCTTCCATCAGGAGGATATCCCGGATTACCAAAGCTGCGCAGTACACGATTGCCCCATGTGCAAAGCCGGGCAGCGCATTGACGCCCTGGTCAACAGCTTCGGCTATTCCAAACTCTAAAATGTTTTTCTTCCCCATGCGGATCACCGCATGGGGAATTTTTTTGCGTATCTATTGACAAACTGTAATTACCGTTATATACTGTTCATACAGTATATATACATAATTACTTTGAGGTGCACTATGGATATCCTGATCAGCAATACATCCGGCAAGCCCATCTACGAGCAAATCACCTCGCAGGTCAAGGCGCAGATTCTTTCCGGCGAACTGAAAGCAGGGGACGCCCTGCCCGGTATTCGCACTTTGGCAAAGGAACTGCGCATCAGCGTTATCACAACCAAGCGGGCCTACGAAGACCTGGAGCGGGACGGTTTTGTGGTCACCGTACCGGGAAAAGGCAGTTTTGTGGCAGCGCAAAATGTCGAACTGCTGCACGAAGAAGCGCTGCGGCAGACGGAGGATATTTTGCAGCAGGCTGTGGACGCTGCCCGGCGGGGCGGTGTAACCCGCGAAGAACTTTTTCAGCAGCTTTCGCTGTTATGGGAGGAAGAATAATGGAATATTCGGTTGAGGTACAAAACCTTTCCAAGCATTTCAAGGATTTCAGTCTGCAAAATGTATCCTTCAATGTGCCGACCGGCACCATTGTGGGATTCATCGGTGAAAACGGAGCAGGCAAAACAACAACGATCAAATCGATTCTGGGATTGCTGCATACCGATGGCGGAAACATCCGTGTCTTTGGCAAAGATCCGGTCAAAGACCGCCGTCTCATCGGTGAAGACATTGGCATTGTGATGGAAGGAAGCTTCTTCTCCCCCGTTTTGAACATGCGGGAAATCGGTTCTGTCATGGCCAAGCTCCATCCCCGCTGGGACGCCGCTTTGTACGAGGACTTCTGTAAGCGCTTTTCCCTTCCGGCGCAAAAGCCGGTCAAGGACTTCTCCCGCGGAATGCGCGTCAAAGCCGCATTTGCCACAGCGCTTGCCCATCACCCCAGACTGCTGATCCTGGACGAGGCCACCAGCGGCCTGGACCCGGTGGTGCGCAGCGAAATTCTGGATTTGTTCTTGGAATTCATCGAAGACGAAAATCACAGCATTCTGCTGTCCAGCCACATCACCAGCGATCTGGAAAAGGTGGCGGACTACATCGTGTTCATTCACAACGGACAAATTGTGTTTCAAATGGAAAAGGATACGCTGCTGGAGCGGTTCGCTGTTTGCAAATGTGGCAAAGGAGAGCTTTCCCGCTTTGAGCAGGCGCATATCCTCGGTCACCGGGAAAGCCGGTTCGATTTGGAATTTCTGGTGGACAATGCGCCGCTGGTTCGGAAAGCCTATCCCGAGCTGCTGACAGAACCGGCATCCATTGACGACATCATGACCTTTTTTGTGAAAGGAAGCGACGAAACCGTATGAAAACACATCCGATTTTCGGCCTCATTCTGAAGGACTTCTACTCCATTCGCGGATACCTGATTCGCCAGATCGGTCTTTTGCTGGTGATTTATCTCATCATTGGCGTCGCAATGAAAACCATGTCCATGCTGCCCGCCATGCTGATGCTGGGCGTGACCATGAGCCTGATCTCCATTTTTTCTCTGGATGAAAGCTCCCGCTGGAACGCTTATGCATTGACGCTTCCCATCACGCCAAGGGACCTGGTGATCTCCAAATACCTGATTTACTATGGCGGCATGTATGCAGTGGGACTTCTGGCCAGCCTGTTCAGTGCGGCCGTGGATACGGTTTTGTTCCACAACGGAGAGGATGCCGTGGAAAATCTGATTTTGGGTGTAGGCGGTGGCCTGGCGATCCTGATTATTTACTCCCTTGTGATTTCCGTGGATATTCCGCTCTATCTCAAACTCGGCATAGAAAAATCGCGCATCCCCACAACGTTGACGTTCCTGGTCCCCTTTGTGGCCATTTTCCCCACGGTCTCCTATTGGGGCCCCTGGCTGGCGAATATGGACTGGTCCAGCGTCAACTGGCCTGTGGTCATTTTGATTGCCCTTGCCTCTCTTGCGGTGATCGTTCTCGTTTCCTGCCGGGTTTCCATCCGGATCATGGAGCAGAAGGAGTACTGATATGCGAAACACCCATTGCTGTCCCAAATGCGGCGGGACCGACATTGTCCTCATTCCTGCCTCGGAATGGCTGTTCAGCCGCGGGATCAACGTATACACCGGTCTTCACAAAGGCAACAAGGTGCTGGTAGAGCGCTACATCTGCCGCAGTTGTGGCTATCTGGAAAACTGGGTGAAGCCCGAATATTTGAACCGACTGTAAAAAAAGCGTCCGCTTATGCGGACGCTTTTCCATTTTGCGGAAAACATTATGAACTTTGCAGGCTTTTCTGCTTCCATTTTCCCGTCCGGTACTGGGCGAAGGAGATCAGATAGTTGACCAGCCAGCCCAGAGGAACTGCATACCAAACCATCGCCACACCCAGCCGCGGCGCAAACACTACTGCCACAAAAACCCGCAAAAACAGGTTGGCCATGTTGGCAACTGTAAACATGACCATATCCCGTGCGCCCCGCAGCAATCCGTCGGTGAGCATCTTCAGGCCGATCAGCACATAGAACCAGCAGATAAACCGCAGATAAGCCGTTCCCGTCTGAAGCGCAGCCGCGGTGCCGTCTTCCCCCAAAAACAGAGAGATAAACCATTCCGGGGCGGGTTCAAACAGCACACAAAGCAGAACGGCAAAGCCCGCCACAATGGCATAGCCGGCCCGATAACCGCTGCGCACGCGGTCCAGACGTTTGGCGCCGATGTTCTGCGCAGTGTAAGAAGAGATGGCATTGCCCATGGCAGCCATGGGCACAATGCAGAAACTTTCCAGCCGGGACGCCGCCGTGTAGCCTGCCAGCACCTGCGAGCCAAACCCGTTGACCACGGACTGCACCAGCATCATTCCGATGGACACCGTAGACTGCTGCAAAATAGACGGCAATGCCACACGGGCCATGCGCCCCAGCTCCGCCCCTTCAAAACAGACCACGCTGCCCGCCTGCCGGTATTCCCGGAGCTGGCGAAGCAGGATCAAAAAAGACAAAAGCGCCGAAAGCCCCTGGGCGATCAGTGTGGCCCAGGCCACGCCCGCCACGCCCAAATGGCCATACCGCACCAGAACATAGTCCAAAACAATGTTCAGTACCGACGAAAAAATTAACAGATACAGCGGGATGCGGGACTTACCCAGAGAGTTGAACACCGAGGACAGCACATTGTACATAAACAGAAAGGGCAGCCCCAAAAAATAGATTCGAAGATAGGTAGTGGCATCTGCCATGATATTTTCCGGCGTGTTCAGCAGCTGCAAAATCTGCGTACCGAACCCCAGACCAATCCCGGCCAGCGTCAGGCTGAGCGCCAGGAACGAAAGCAGCGCCGTATCGATGGATGTGCGCATGCGTTCGTACTGACGGGCGCCGAAGTGCTGGCTGGTGAGCACCGAAGCACCCACGCCACCGCCAATGGCAATGGAGATGAACACCGTGGTCAGCGAGTAGGAAGCCCCAACCGCCGCCAGAGCATCTTCTCCCACAAAGCGTCCTACGATCATGGAATCCGCCATGGTGTAAAACTGCTGGAACAGATTGCCCACGATCATGGGAAAAGCAAAAGCCAACAGCGCCTTTGCCGGCTTTTCACGAATGAGATATTCTTTGTCCATCGCCATTTCCTTCCGTTCAAATCTCACTTCTTTCGAGTATAGGCCTTTTTTCCCATACGCGCAAGCTGAAAAAGAAGCGGGACGGCCGTGCAGCCGTCCCGCTTTGCTGTTTCATTATTCCGCTTCTTTGGCGTAGTTGTCAAAGTAGCCCTGAATGAAGATGATGGGCGTGCCCTTGTCGCCGGAACCGGAGGTCAAATCGCACAGACTGCCGATCAGGTCCGTCAGGCGGCGGGGCGTGGTGCCCTGGCTGGCCATCTGGCCCTTCAGGTCCGCCTCTTTGTGAGAGATGCTCTCTTTGATGGCGCTGGTCAGCGCTTCACCGGACAGATCCGCAAAGTCGTTGTCCGCCAGATATTTCAGTTTCAGCTCATTGGGCTGGCCTTCCAAACCACTGGTATAGGCGGGGCTGACCACGGGGTCCGCCAGCTCCCAGATTTTGCCCACGGGATCCTTGAAGGCGCCGTCGCCGTAAATCATGGCCTCGATGTGTTTGCCGGTGGCCTTGTACAGGCTTTCGGCCAGGGCGTTCACAAAGCTCTGGCAGTCGCGGGGGAACAATTTTACGCTGTCCTCGGTGGCTTTGTTGGAACCCAGCAGACCATACTGCTCGTTGCAGCCGGAACCATCCACCGGAGCATTCATGATATCGCTCAGCAGCAGCACTTTCTCCGCACCGGCTGCCAGCAGGCGGCGTTTGGAGCGCTCGCGGCTGTGGATGTCGCAGCAGAGCACATTCTTGGTGTAGGGCAGAATGGCGCGCACGTCATTGGCGAACACAAACTCCACTTCGCAGCCCTCGGCACGGAACAGCTCACCGTAATACTCCACATAATCCACACCGGTAAAGGGGTGCTTCACATAGCCGAACAGTTCGCGGTACTTTTTCTCGTCCAGCACGTCGCTCCAGGGATTGACGCCCTTCTCGTCCAGCAGATCCTCATCGAACAGGTGATTGCCCACCTCATCAGAGGGATAGCTCATCAAAATGTATGCCTTTTTAAACGCTTTGGCGATGCCCTTCAGGCAGATGGCAATGCGGTTGCGGCTCAAAATCGGGAAAGTCAGACCGATGGTGTCCGTGCCGAATTTGGCGCGGCAGTCCTTGGCGATGGCCTCAGTGGTAGCGTAGTTGCCCTGGGAGCGCGCCACGACCGCCTCGGTCACAGCAACGATGTCCCGGTCGTTGAACGCAATGTTCTGCTCTTTTCCGCACTTAACAATAGCGTCCGTCACGATTTTTACCAGATCGTCGCCCTCGCGGATGACCGGGCAGCGCACACCTCTGGACACAGTACCGACAGTTCTCATGATGCACAATCTCCTGTTCTGTTCATTGTGATAAAATGTCCGCGCGCCCTTGCGCGCACAATCCTTCTCTATTATAATGGGCCTATATCCATAAGTAAAATTATTATTTATTATATTTCGCATAAGTGAGGTTTATATTATGACAACCGATCTGGAACTTTACAAGATTTTTGTGACGGTGGCACAGGCTGGAAGTTTCAGCGCAGGTGCCAAAGAGCTGTTTCTGACCCAGCCTGCCGTCTCCCAGGCGGTGCAAAAGCTGGAACAGCAGCTGGGCGCGCGGCTGTTTGTGCGTGGCCGGAAAGGCGTGACTCTGACGCAGGAAGGGCAAATGCTGTTCCAGCATGCGCTGAGCGCTTTGCAGCTTCTGGATGCGGGGGAAGAAAAATTGCGGCGTGTGCAGACCCTGAAGGACGGGCAGCTGCGCCTGGGGGCAGCCGACACCATCACCAAAGAATTTCTGCTGCCTTATCTGAGTGCGTTCCGCCAGCTGCATCCGGGCATTCAGCTGCAGGTGACCAACCGCACTTCCCGCCAGCTGACCGAACTTTTAAAACAGGGACAGCTGGACATTGCCATTGTCAACCTGCCCATTCTGGACGAACGGCTGATCGTGCAGCCCATTTTGGAAGTGCACGACATTTTCGTGGCCGGTCACCTTTTTGCCGAATTGGAAGGTCAGTTTCTCACCCCGCGTGAGCTGGCCGGATATCCTCTGGTGATGCTGGAACGGGAAGCCAACAGCCGGCGTTATGTGGATGACTGGTTCGCCGAACAGGGCGTGCGTCTGGCTCCGGAGATCGAATTGGGCGCGCACGAACTGCTGCCCAGTTTTGCCGCGATCGGCTTCGGGCTTGCCTGTGTGGTGCAGGAGTTCTGCCAGAAAGAGCTGGCGGAGGGCGTGGTCTTCCCCCTTCACCTGGTGCCGCCGGTTCCCGCCCGCAGCATAGGCGCCTGCTGGGTGAGAGACCTGCCCCTCTCCAGCGCCGCCGGAGAGCTGATGCGCCTTCTGCACAGCGAGCGAAACTGAGTCATTAAGCCTGGTTTAAACTTACACTGATAAAGTAGAAACAGAAAATGAGGTGTATGGGAATGCGGTTATTACTTGCGGAAGATGAAAAAGCGCTCTCACGGGCTTTGGTGGCCATTCTGGAGCGCAGCAGTTACTCTGTGGACGCTGTTTTCGACGGGCAAACTGCGCTGGAATATCTGGAGAGCGAAGAATACGACGGTGTGATCCTGGACGTAATGATGCCCCGCCTGGACGGGTTTGAAGTTTTGAAAGCCCTTCGGCAGGCAGGCAATCTGGTCCCGGTTTTAATGCTGACCGCCAAAAGCGAAGTGGATGACAAAGTATTGGGGCTGGACCTGGGCGCCAACGATTATCTGACCAAACCCTTTCACACCCGGGAACTGCTGGCGCGGGTGCGCGCCATGACCCGTACACAAATTGCCCGGCCTGACACCCGCCTGCGCATGGGCAATATTACACTGGACCAGGCGACAATGGAACTTTCTTCCCCCTTCGGCAGTTTTCGGCTGGCCAACAAAGAGTATCAGGTTCTGGAACTGCTGATGAGCAATCCCCGCCGCCTGATTTCCACCGAACGCTTTCTGGAGAAAATCTGGGGATATGACAGTGACGCGGAATTAAACGTGGTCTGGGTCTATATCTCTTATCTGCGCAAAAAGCTGGCGGCGCTGCACGCTACCGTTCAAATCAAAGCCACCCGGAATGCGGGTTACACACTGGAGGAAACCACATGATTCGAAAGCTGCGTTTCAAGCTGATCGGAGTTTCCATGCTGTCGATTTTTCTTGTGTTTTCGTTGATTCTGGGAACCATTGCGCTGATCAGCTTTCAAAAGGTAACGGCCGACGCCGACAGCACCCTTTCCATTCTGGCTGCCAACGACGGACTTTTTCCAAAGCCGGAAGATGAGGAAGCGCCGCCTTCATTGGATGCGCATCCAGGCGGCGGGCACAAAATGTCACCGGAACTCCCCTACGAGTCCCGCTTTTTTTCTGTTCTGTTTGACTCGGACGGAAATCTGATTTCCGTCAACACCGCCCGAATCGCCGCAGTGGACACCGATGAAGCCATTGTTTTCGGGCAGGAAGTATTGGCATCGGGGAGTACGAAAGGCTATCAGCACGCATATCGGTATGTGGTCACACAAAACGCGGAAGGCGTTCGTGTGATTTTTCTGGATTGCGGACGAAGCCTTTCCAATCTGCGCTTTTTTGTGGGAATCGGTCTGCTTGTATTCTTTCTGGGATTGCTGGCGGTCTGGCTGCTGACCATTGTACTTTCCCGCTACATCGTTCGCCCCATTGCGCAAAGCTACGAAAAGCAGAAGCGTTTCATCACCGACGCCGGTCATGAAATCAAAACCCCGCTGACCATCATTGACGCTGACGCCGAGGTGCTGGCCATGGACCTGGGCGAAAATGAGTGGATTGCCGATATTCAGGAGCAATCCCGCCGTCTGGCTGCGCTGACCAACGATTTGATCCTTCTCTCCCGCCTGGAAGAGGACAACACACAAATACAGCTGCTGGATTTTCCCATCTCGGATGTGGCGGAAGAGGTTGCCCATTCGTTTCAGGCCCTTGCCATTACACAGAAAAAAGAATTTTCTGTTTCCATTCAGCCCATGCTGACATTGTGCGGCGACGAAAAGATGATTCGCCAGCTTTTGATGATCCTTCTGGATAACGCGCTGAAATATGCTCAGACCGGCGGGCGCATTTCTCTGACGTTGGAAAAAGCAGGAAAAGCCTTGAATCTTTCCGTCTTCAACACCACAGAGCACATTGAAAAAGCGCAGCTTCCCTGCTTATTCGACCGTTTTTACCGCACCGACCGGTCCCGCAATTCCCAGACCGGCGGCCACGGACTGGGCCTTTCCATTGCCGCAGCGATCACGGCTGCTCACAAGGGAAAAATCACAGCTTCCACAGAGGATGAGAAGTCGCTGCGCATTCAGGTGAGCCTGCCCGCCTGATTTTTAAGTTCGTTTAAAGTGACGGTTTAAGTTCTGTTAAGTTTGGTCCTGTAAGATAGCAAACATAAAATTGCACACAAAGGATGACTGCCATGAACTATCAAACCACCTTTAAGCGATATGAACTGAAATATTTGCTGACGCCTGCGCAAAAGGCGCTGATCCTGCAGGTGATGCAGCCCCATATGGCGCTGGACCGGTACGGCCGCACCGCCATTCGGAACATTTATTTTGACACAGAGAATTTCCGGCTGATCCGCCGCTCGCTGGAAAAGCCCGCTTACAAAGAAAAGCTGCGCATTCGCAGCTACCGTGCCGTAGGCCCCTGCGACGATGTCTTTGTGGAATTGAAGAAAAAATACCGGTCGGTGGTGTACAAACGCCGGCTGGTCCTGCCGCAGAACACAGCGATCTCCTGCTTTCGCACCGGAACCTCTCTGCCCGTACACTCGCAGATCGCCTCGGAAATCGACTATTTCCGCAGCTATTATCAGCCGCTGTTCCCCACTGTGTTTCTGTCTTACGAACGCGAGGCCTACGCCCCGCTGGAAGACGGTGATTTTCGGGTTACATTTGACGAAAACATCTTATACCGCACTCATCACTTTTCCCTGAGCTCCGAATTGCGGGGCACCCCGCTGCTTTCGCCGGGCCAGACGCTGATGGAACTGAAAACATCCGGCGGCATTCCCCTTTGGATGAGTCACGCACTGACCGTGGGAAGAATCTATCAGACTTCCTTTTCCAAGTACGGTTCGGCCTATCAAAATCTTTTGGCGCAAGGAGGAATTCAGTATGCTTGAATCACTGTTTCGGGGACTGTTTGACACCGAGATGACCACGGTGATCCCGGTTGCAGATTTTCTTCTGTGCGTTGCCAGCGCACTGGTCATCGGCCTGCTGCTGGCCTGGATGTATATGTATAAAACCCGCTACACCAAAAGCTTTGTGGCCACGCTGGCCCTGCTGCCCGCAGTGGTGTGCGTGGTCATCATGATGGTAAACGGCAATGTGGGCACCGGCGTTGCCGTAGCAGGCACCTTCAGCCTGGTGCGATTTCGTTCCATTCCCGGCACTGCCCGTGAGATCGGTGCTATTTTCCTCGCCATGGGGACCGGTCTGGTAGCGGGCATGGGCTATCTGGCCTACGCTTTTCTGGTGGCAATCGTGCTGGGTGGTGCCGGCGTCCTGTTCACCCGTCTGGATCTGGATCGAGGCAAAAAAGCCGCCCGCTACAAAACACTGCACATTACCATTCCGGAGGATTTGGACTACGAAGGTGTGTTTGACGATTTACTGAAACAATACGCCGCGGAATATGAACTGACCCAGGTGAAAACCACCAACATGGGCAGCCTGTTCCGTCTGACATACGACTTGACTTTGCGCCGCACCGGCACGGAAAAAGATTTGATCGATCAGCTTCGGTGCCGAAACGGAAACCTGGAAATTACGCTTTCCAAACAGGAAACCGTGGTTGGCGCGCTTTAACAGGAAGGAAGAACCATTATGAAACGAGCCATTGCGGCCATTGTACTCTCAATGGCCATTCTGCTCACCGGGTGCTCACAAACCACCGCCTCCAGCGAAATTTCCGAACCGTCTTCGGGAGCCACCCTCTCGGTCGACGACGGAATGTTTACTTCCAGAGACATGGAGATCGGATACGATGAAAGCACCTGCGTGCACATTGAATTGAACGGCGACGCTGTTTCCTGCAATTCCGACGCAGTGACTGTTTCCGACGGTACCGTCACCATTGCCGACGAGGGAACCTACCTTCTCACGGGCACACTGAACGACGGCATGATCCTTGTAGACGCGGAAGACAGCGATGACGTGCAGCTGGTGCTGGACAATGTCAGCATTGCCAATGAGGACGGCGCTGCCCTCTATGTGCGCAGCGCCGACAAAGTTGTGGTGACAACCGCAGCCGACTCGGAAAATACATTGTCCAACGGCGGCAGCTATACCGCCATCGATGACAACAACATTGACGCGGTTGTATTCGCTAAATCCGATCTGACGCTGAACGGCGCCGGCACGCTGAATATTCAGGCTGCAGCCGGGCACGGGATCGTCTCCAAAGACGATTTGGCCCTCACCAGCGGCACATACAGAATCACAGCTGCCAGCCACGGCCTTTCCGGGAAAGACAGCGTGCGCATCGCCAGCGGCACCTATACCATCACCTGCGGGAAAGACGGCATTCATGCCGAAAACACCGATGACGCCTCTTTGGGCTTTGTCTACATTGCGGACGGCACTTTCTCCATTGTCGCCGATGGAGACGGCATCAGCAGCAGTGCTGATCAGCAGATTTTAAACGGAACCTTCTCCATTACAGCCGGCGGCGGAAGCGGCGAGGCCGCAACGGCTTCTTTCCCGACTGAAGCCGAACCGTCCGCATCCTCTTCGGAAGAGGATGCCACCAGCACGAAAGGCATCAAGGCCAGTGGAAACCTCACCATTCAGAGCGGGACTTTCACCATTGGCAGCGCAGACGACGCCATCCATTCCAACAGCGATATTGTCCTTTCTTCCGGTACCTATCAAATCACAACCGGAGATGACGGCGTACACGCAGACGGAGCCGTGCAAATCACAGGCGGTACTCTTGCCATTGCACAAAGCTATGAGGGCATTGAAGGACTGACCGTCGAAATCTCTGGCGGTGAAATCTCCATTGTCTCCAGCGATGACGGGTTGAATGCAGCCGGCGGAACAGATGGCAGTGGCACCGGATTCCGGGGCGACAGCTTTTCCGCAAACGCAGACGCCTGGATCATTCTTTCCGGCGGTGTGATCTCCATTGATGCCGAGGGAGATGGCATTGATTCCAACGGCTCGCTGACCGTGAGTGGCGGCGAGATCTATGTCTACGGACCTGAGCGCAGCGGCAACGGTGCGCTGGATTATAACGGAGAGGCTTCCATTACCGGCGGCCTGGTGGTTGCCTTCGGACCATCCGGAATGGCACAAAACTTCGGCACTTCTTCCACGCAGGGGGCCATGCTGGTATCCATCAGCGGCAGTGCCGGAGATACAGTCACACTGACCGCATCCGACGGTACAGAACTTGTCTCCTGCCAAAGCCAAAAAGCTTATTCCAGCGTGGTGATCAGCTGCCCTGAGCTGGTGCAGGGTGAAACCTATACCCTGAACGCAGGCGGAACATCCACGCAAATCACGATGGACAGCCTGATCTACGGTGAGACAGGCGGGTTCGGTGGTGGCCGGGGCGGAATGATGCCTGACGGAACCGCCCCCAATGGGACCCCGCCTGACGGGACAGCGCCGAACACCGCCCCCGATGCAATGCGGGGTGGGCAGCGGCAGCCCGCTTGAGCACTTGAAATAAAAAAACCGCCCGGTACTGCCGGGCGGTTTTCGTTTGTATTTTACTTGTTGTAAGTGCGCAGTGCAAACTCTGTCAGATCGTTGTTGTCTGCAAAGTTCTCTTTATACAGCGCACCTGCAATGCCGATGTCCGTGGAGCCCATGCCGATGATGCAGGCGCAGATGATTTCGTCATGACTCTCACGGCCAGCCTTTTTGCCCACGACAATGTCGGGCATTTCCGCATGCACATTTGCCTCGGTCAGACGGCCGGCCTTCACCAGTTTCAACAGTTCGCCGCGATGAGCGTTCTGCGCCCAGCTGTCCACCACCAGTTTATCGCAGCTCAGCGGGATCTGCTCATCCAGCTCCTGGAAGGAACCCAGGCTCATCACGGTGCAGCCGGGTTTCAGCCACTCGTTCATCACCAGCGGCTCATCCGCGATGGTGACCGTGATGATCACATCCGCGCCGCGGCAGGCCTCTTCATTGGTGGCGCAGGGCACCACGCGAATTCCCAGCTCCTCGCTCATCTCGCGGGCATATTCTTCCGCAGCGCCGGGGCGGATATCGGTAATGCGCAGCTCTTCAATGTCCAGTTCTTCCAGAATGGCTCTCGCGTTCATACGGCCCTGTACACCGGCGCCAATGATCGCAAGCACCTTGGAATCCTTATTGGCCAGATAGCGCGCCGCCACGCCTGCGGATGCGCCGGTGCGGATGTCGGTGATGTAGCTTCCATCCATGATGGAGAGCACTTCGCCTGTGCGCGCCTCATTCAAAATGATCACGCCGCCGATATAGGGAATTCCCTTTGCACGGTTGTCGTTGAAGCCCCAAACCCATTTGATGCCGGAGATATCAATGTCGCCGCCGATGTACGCAGGCATGGCATTGTACGATCCGCCATAGGGGGGCCAGTCGTTGCTCTCGCCGGTATCCAATGTAATTTTTGCCGGCATCAGCACCTGATCCTTGCCGTGGAGCTCGTACACTTTCTCCACCATATCAATGGTGCGCTTCATATCCAGAATTTTTTCAATTTGCTCTTTTGCGATCATCTTCACATGATCCATGAACCAGTTCCTCCTCATGTCAAAAAAACGAACCGGCGCCGCCGGCCGTCTGATCTATAAAAATTCGCGAGCATTTAGCCGCTAAATATAGTTTAGTGAAAAACACCGCCCCTGTCAACCGCCCGGCCGATAAAATTTCAATTTTATGAATATTTATTCATAACCAACAAAAAGACCCGCCGAAGCGGGTCTTTTTTCAGTGGTCTTCTTCCGGCACAATGTTGTTCCAGCGCAAATCAGGCCGGGCCTGCAGTGCATCGGTATAGTGGCCCATCACTTTGTAGAAGGCCTCCATCTCTTCCTTGGTGCATCCGCGGTCCAGCAGTTCCTGATACAGCATGGCATGATACTCGCCTTCATTGTCCTCCATGACCTGACGAAGCTGCATGCCCTTCACCGTGGGATACAACAGCTGCATGCGGTCATGATCCTCGCATTTTTCCCGGCAGATGAAGCCTTTTTGCTCCAGTTTTTTCACGAGCTGCGACAGCGCGCCCCGAGTTCGATTCCACTTTTTGCAAAGCTGTGCGGCCGTCACGCCCGGATGCTCGGCAATCTCCTCAACGGTGCTTGCCTCGGTCATGGTCAGCGTCACGCCCGGCGCATACTGTTTTGGGATGGCGTTCATCGAGCTGCACACCGTGACGAAATCGTACACCAGACCAGGCCGGTGCGTAGACAGCTTGATCGAACTGGCGGAACGTTTTTGTTCCATAGGCACATTTCCCCCCTTGTCCTTTTAATGCGACATGTTTATTATCTATTATAACGATACATGGGGCGAAAGTCAAAGAAAATGCGCATTTGTATGCACTGTTTGCTTGTTTTTTGTCGTTGACGCAGTGCGGACGCACGTGCTATCATGGCAGCAGCAATGTTTAACAACATAACACAATACAATCGGAGGCTTTCTCATGCAGGATTACAGCAAATTGTACCAGTACATTGATGACCACGCCGAAGAATACATTGCGCTTTTGCAGCAGTTCTGCCGTCAGCCCAGCATTTCCGCACAAAACATGGGCCTGCGGGAAATGGCTCAGCTGATCATGCAGACGCTTCAGAACATGCATGCGCAGACAGACCTTGTGGAAACCGGCGGAGCCCCCATTGTATATGCCGAATGGGCCGGGCGCAATCCGTCGCGCACGGTAACCTTCTACAATCACTACGATGTGCAGCCTGTGGAACCGCTGAACGAATGGGAAAGTGACCCTTTCGGCGCGCAGATTCGAAACGGCAAGCTGTATGCCAGGGGTGCCACCGACAACAAGGGAAGCCTTCTGAGCCGCCTGTGTGCCGTAATGGCCTGTCAGGCCGTTTACGGGCAGCCGGCGCTGAACGTCAAGCTGATTTATGAAGGAGAAGAAGAGATCGGCAGCCCGCATCTTGCCGAATTCGCCCGGCGCTATCCTCAGCGCCTTCAAACCGACGGGTTCGCCTGGGAGGGCGGGTCCAAACAGCTGGGCGGACCGCTGGAAGTGTGTTTCGGCACCAAAGG
>CALXIP010000091.1 GCA_944388395.1 uncultured Ruthenibacterium sp. | reverse complement strand
CCATGCGACGGAGGAGGAAATGCCATGCGCATCTTAGTGGTGGAAGACGAGCCGGAACTGAACCGGTTGCTGACGAAGCGGTTGAAGTCGGCGGGATACAGTGTGGACAGCTGTATGGACGGCCGCGACGCGCTGGATCATCTGCCGGGCGCAGAGTACGACGCGCTGGTGCTGGATATTATGCTGCCGGGTATCAGCGGCCTGGAGGTTTTGCGACGGATGCGCAGCGCTTCCAACACCACCCCGGTGCTGCTGCTGACTGCGCGGGACAGCATTGAGGACCGGGTCATTGGTCTGGATGCCGGTGCGGATGATTATCTGGTGAAGCCCTTTGCCTTTGATGAACTGCTGGCGCGGCTGCGCGTTCTGCTGCGCCGCAAGAGCGGCGCGGTCAGCGACGTGATCACGATTGCGGACCTGGTGGTGGACTGCGCAGGCCGCACCGTGGAGCGGGCGGGCCGGCCCGTGACACTTTCCAGCAAGGAGTTTGCCGTGTTGGAATATCTGGCGCGCAACAGCGGCGTGGTGCTTTCCCGGGAAAAGATCAGCCGCCATATCTGGAATTATGATTATGAGGGAGGCTCCAACGTGGTGGATGTGTATATCCGGTATCTTCGCAAGAAACTGGACGAGGGCTTTGAGCCCAAGCTGATCCACACCGTGCGGGGTGCAGGCTATGTACTGCGGGTGGACGCATGAAGCGGATGACCATTCGGCTGAAGGTGACCCTCTGGTTTACCTTATTTATGGGGATGCTTGCAGGCGTGGCGTTGTGGCTTCTGTTCTACGCGGGCGGCGAGTCCGCCCGGCTGGCCACCCGGGACCGGATGGTCTCGCTGGTGGAGGAAATCCGTTCTGCCATGGAAGCGGTTGACGGCGGGCTGGAGATCAGCGAAGAACTGCAGTATTTCCAGGACGGTGTCTATCTGTCCGTCTATACTGCGGCGGGGGAACCGCTGTACGGTGCTGTTCCGGGGCAGTTCGACAACACGTCCGCTTTTTCAGACCGGCGGATGCGTGCTGTGGGCACCATGCAGAATAACTGGTATGTGTACGACGCCCGGCACGAGATCGACGGATACGGCGTTGTGTGGGTACGGGGCGTGGCCTCGGCAGATGATGTCAATTCCACGCTGCGCGCCATGCTGCGTCTGGCGCTGGTGGTTTTCCCGTTCTTTGTGGTATTGGCGGCGGTGGGCGGATATCTGATCGCACGAAACGCCTTCCGGCCGGTGCGGCGCATTGCGCAGACCGCCCGGGAGATCAGCGAAGGAAACGATTTGTCCCGACGCATTGCCCTGGGCGAGGGGCGGGATGAAATCTATGCGCTTGCGGCCGAGTTTGACCGGATGTTCCAGCGGCTGCAGGCGGCTTTTGAAGCGGAAAAGCAGTTTGCATCCGACGCATCGCACGAACTGCGCACGCCCACGGCCATTGTGATTTCCCAGTGCGAAGATGCGCTGGAAAACGCCGAAACGCTGGACGAGGCACGCGCCGCCCTGCGCAGCGTGCTGGATCAGGCGGAAAAAATGGCGGCGCTGATCGCACAGCTGCTGATGTTGGCCCGCACAGCCGGCGGCAGTCAGAAACTGCACTGGGAACAGGTGGACCTGAGCGAGCTGGCGGAGCTGGTGGCCGAACAGATGGAAGAAACGGCGGACGCCCGCCATATTTCCGTGGAAACTTCCGTTCAGCCGGGTTTGGTGGTGCAGGGGGACGAGACCCTGCTGATGCGCCTGCTGATCAATCTGCTGGAGAACGGCATCAAATACGGGCGGGAAGGCGGCTGGCTGCGCCTGACGCTGACCGGCGATGAGGACACCGTGACCGGCGTGGTGGAGGACAATGGCATCGGCATTGCACCCGAGCACCTGGACAAGATCTGGAACAGATTCTGGCAGGCTGACCCGGCCCGCAGTACGCAGGGTGCGGGCTTGGGCCTGTCCATGGTCAAGTGGATCGCTGAAGCCCACGGCGGCAGCGTGTGTGTCCGCAGTGAACCGGGGCGGGGAACGGCATTTACGTTCACACTTTCCCGGTCGCCGCAAAAAAATTAAAAAAAGAGCAAAACTTTAATGAGCCTTTAATCTTGACCGGCTATACTAATGCCAGAAACAAAAAACACCCTCTCACAGAAAGGATGAATGACCATATGAAAAAGACAAAAATCGGACTGGTGGCATTGGTATTGGCGGGCGCGCTTCTGGCGGGTTGTGCGGGTTCGACCACGGCTTCTTCGGAGTCTGCGGTGGCGCCGGCCGCCTCTCCGTCGGGGACGGTAACGCCCCGCACGGATACACAGAGCACCGCGACTTCCACCGCGGCCTCCGGCAGCATCAGTGAAGAAGAGGCCAAGAAAATCGCTCTGGAGCATGCGGGCCTGACAGAGGCGGACGTGACCTTTGTGCACGTGAAGCTGGACCGGGACGACGGCCGCCTGGAGTACGAAGTGGAGTTCTACAAAGACAACACGGAATACGACTACGACATTGACGCCAACACCGGGGAGATCCTGTCCTTTGATCAGGATGCGGAATATTATACCCCGGGTCAGGCTCAGTCCGGCGCGCAGTCCGGTCAGATCACCCAGGACGAGGCACTGGCGGCAGCCTTGGCGCACGCGGGCCTTGCACAGACGGACATTTCCCGCCTGAAAGTGGAACTGGACTATGATGACGGACGTTCTGTGTATGAGCTGGAATGGGACGTGGACCGCACGGAATACTCGTATGAAGTAGACGCATCCACCGGAGAGATTCTCAGCTATGAGAAAGAACTGGATTAAATAACGATGCAAAAGCCCCTGCCCGAATTCGGGCAGGGGCTTTTTTGAAAAAAGAAACTCAGGCGGCACGCTTTCTCCGCGCGGCCTCCAAAGGAAGATACATGACGGCCCACACCAGCGCGATCAAAACGGGAAGCGCCAGCAGGTAGCCGGGATTTCCCAGAATACTTTCCGCCCAGGCCAGCGGATTTCCGGACCCGCCGTTGTTCAGAAACATAAAATTGGTACAAAGTTTTTTGTTTAAAACAAAAATCACGCATACAATGGCCAGCGAGGGGAATATCGCCGGCTTGAGGCGGGAAAAATGAGGGCGGTATCCGCCGCACAACAGTAAAATGGGGTACAGTGCCAGCAGAATGTGGACTGAGAAGCTGTGAATGCACATCAGGTTCCAGGCGGGCAGCGAAGACCAGGACGGGAACAGAAGCGCGGCCAGCGCTCCCGGCAGACACAGCGCATACAGAAACTCGCTTTTTACGTCATCGGGCCGCACAATATGAGCAAGAATCACAAAGATGTTGATGCTGCACAGATGAAATGGTAAAAACGTCCATTCAAACCGGCCCGTGGCAAGTGTGGAAAAGTCTTTTGCCAGTTCGTCACAAATCAGCAGGATCCCGATCAGGATCCGCAGCCGGCGGCGCGCGGTTTCATCTGCGCCGCGGTACCAGCGCCCCGCGAGAAAGAAAAGAATCGCCGCCGCAGCCAGCCAGCAAAGGTGCGTTGCAGAGAACAGAGAAAATCCGTTTCCGGGTGCAATGGTACTGGAGGTCGCCCAAAACATAAGAAACCAGCCTCCTGTCACAACAGTTTCGAATTATTCTTATTATACCATTCCCCGCGGCGCGGAACAGATTTGTGAAAAAACTTTTACAATTTGCCCGCCTGTTTCTCCGCCTGAAAGATGCCCTCAAAAAAGCGGTAATCCTGCTCCAGCTTTTCAAGAAGCGAATAACTTCCCCGGTTGATGGTCCAGTCTACCACAACGCCCCGGAAATGGCGGAATAAAAACTGAGCGATCCATTCCGGCGTCTGGATGGGCAGCAGTTTGTGCTCACATTCTGCGTCTGTCAGACATTTCAGCAGCGCGCGCAGAGTAAACCGGCGCGAGTCCATGGACTGGAAAGACGGCGCCCCCATTCGCTGCTGGTAATAGCGGGCGACCAGTTCCCATCCAAGGTCTTCCATAAAGGAAGCATAATTCCACAAAATCAGCCGAAGCCGTTGTTCCGGTGGGTCGTTCTCGTGGCCGCGCAGCGCGTTTTCCATGCAGGCATCCAGCGAGGCAAACCCGCGGCTCAGCAATTCGTCCTTGGAGCGGAAATGATGGTAAAATGCCCCGGTGGTAATGCCCGCCTTTTTGCAGATATCCCGCACCGAAACCTTGTCAAAGGTTTGTTCGCGGGAAAGCTCCATCGCTGCCCGCAGGATGGCCTGTTCGGTTTCATGCGCCTGAAGCCGGCGGCGTTCCGTGTATTCGTTCATGAAAATTCCCCTTTCGCTTATTGACAGTAACGCAGGAAAATTTTATAATAACAATCACATAACAGCGTTATGTGATATGGAATGGTTTGATATATTATAGTAAGGTAAGGTGGTTTGTTTGTCAACTGAAAAAGCACGTTTCGCCCACAATCCGGAAAAAATCGCACTTTTGACGGATTCGTGTGCGGATTTAAGTGAAAAACAGCGAAAAGGCAAACCCATCTTTGTGGTGCCGCTGAAGATCCGCTGCGAAGACGGAGAATTTTCCGACGGCGTAGACATTTTCGCCCAGGATATTTACCGCCGTCAGTGCGCAGGCGAGATGCCCCGCACTTCGCTGCCCGACGGGGGTGAAGTGGATGCGGTGCTGGACCAGATCGCGGCACAGGGGTATAAAAAAGTGCTGGCAGTTCATCTGTCGGGGGGACTTTCGGGGACTTATAACCTGATCCGCCTGCACGCCCAGGAGCGGACGGATTTGGAAGTGCGCGTGTTTGATTCGCAAAGCGGCAGCCTGGGCATCGGCAGCACGCTGCTGCAAGCTTGGGAAGACATTCAGGGCGGCATGAGCTGGCAGGAGCTGGCGGACCGCCGTGTGCCGCGTCTTCTGGAGAACACGATCCCCTTCTTTTCGGTGGATACGCTGGAGTATCTGCAGAAAGGCGGCCGCATCGGTAAGATCACTGCGGTGGCCGGTACGATGCTGAACATCAAGCCCATCATCGGCTTCTCTTCGGACGGTCAGCTTTCCAGCGTGGCCAAAGTGCGCGGCCGCAAAGCAGTGCAGCCGAAACTGGTGGAAATGCTGCAGCGGCATGCGGGCGTCCACACCCGTTACAACCTGGCGGTGGCCAACGGCGGAGCCCCGCAGGAGATGGCAGAACTGGCCAAAAAGGTGAAGGCTGCTTTCCCCCGGCCCGAACATTTCTGGGAAGGGGAAATCGACGCCACGCTCAGCAGCTACATTGGCGCGGGCGTGCTGGGAGCCTGCATTCAGTTTTTGGATTGAGTGACTTTGTCACGGAGCATGGCGGGAAAAACAGATACAATCAAAGCATCGAATTCCACATGAGAATCAGGAAGCGAGGGCTTTGTATGAACGGTACTTTTTGGGATATTCTCGCACAGCTGCTCTGGGGCAGGCGCCAGCCGGTACCAGTTCCGGTGCGGGTGCGCCGTCGTTGAGAACGGTGTTTCCCTCAGATAACAGAATTAAAACAAAACATCCTGCGCAGAAGACTCTGCGCAGGATGTTTTTCTTTCAGGATGGATTTCTGTTTCGCTTTATGCTAAACTTGTGCTCAAAGAATCCGGCTGCCGCAACGGACAGCGGGGAATCGGGGAGAGAAACATACAATGAAAACAAAAGTGGCTGCGCTGTTCGTCCTTCTTGTGCTGGTCCTGGCGGGGTGCGGAAAAGCAGAGCCGGAACAATTGCGTGTTTATTCTTTCAGCGGAGAAAATGAGCAGTTTTCCATTTCCAACGGAGTGATCGTTTTAAGCAGCGAAGAAACAGTGTTTTACGGGGGAATTTTGACTCCCAAAGAACTCTTTCCGGCTGCGGTCACTTCCTGTTCCGCGACATTTTACTGGGGATCCGGTGGGGAAGAGCAGGTCCTTCTGTCCCATTCAGTGGTGGACCAGACGGGCGCTTGCGTCAATGTCGCCGGAGACCTGGGAAAAATATCCGGACCCGATGCGGTTTGGAAAACGGAGTTCGATCCTTTGGCTGAGCCGCTGTATTTTAAACTGGTTGCAACGGATAAAAGCGGAGAAGAATTTGTGTATCAGCTGCCGCTTTCAGTGACGGAGATTACATCGCAGGGCGCGTCATCTGCCGCTTGATGTCATGGGCACGGCAGCCCGGCGCCTTTTCAAACAAAATAAAAGGAAGGGCACGGTCCAAAAGCCGTGCCCTTCTTTTTTAATCGTTCACAATCAGGCGGAAGGCATGGTGCATGTTGACGATTTCCACCTGTTCCATACCCGGTGCATACTCTCCGTCCAGCGTCCAGTCCGGCGCGCCGGGCGTGTGGAACATCACCCGATTGGTGCGGAAAAATTCCACCATGGGTGTGTCGTATCGCTGCTGATTCAGCTTCCACAAACAGTCGTTCAGCTCCAGCAGGTTGGCGGGCTGCTTCAGCAAAATCACCTCAAACTGCCCGTCGGAGAGATCCACCACGTTGGGGTCCAGCTTCAGCAGACCGCCCACGGAAGTGGAATTACACACCGCACCGAACAGATAATCCCCTTCCAGTGATGTCTCCGCGCTCTCCACACGGATGTGGCGGGGTTTCAGATCGCCGATGTCCCGAATGCCTTCCAGAATGTAGGCAAAATGCCCCAGAAGATTTTTCATGTGCTGCGGCGTGGCGTAGGAGACCCGGGTAAAGGCCCCGAAAGAGGCAATGTATGAGAAATAACGGTCTCCGAACTTGCCCGCGTCCAGCAGCTGCACACGGCCGTCCATAATGTCCCGGGCAGCTTCAAGAATATCCCGGGAGAGATGAAGACTGCTGGCAAAATCGTTGGTGGAGCCGCAGGGAATGTAGCCCACAGGCGTTTGGCACCCGGCTGTGATCAGACCGGTCAGAACTTCGTTCAGCGTACCGTCGCCGCCCGCGCATACCACCAGGTCCACCTGTGAGCCGTAGGTTTGGGCCAGCCGTGTGGAATCGCCCGGTTTATGGGAAACGAAGGTCAGCGGTTCATAGCCCCGCTCGAAGAACAGTGCCAAAATGTCGGCCAGATATTGTTTTCCCTGTTGGGTACCCGCATAGGGGTTCATCAGCATCAGAAGTCGCTTCATAAAATTTGTTCCATCCCTGTTTTCTGGGGCTTCAGCCCGCATTTTTCATAAAAGGCCTGCGCGGATGTGTTGCAGCTCCACACATTCAGCGTCACATTGTAGCATCCGCTGGCGCGGGCAAATGCCACCACGTGGTCGTACAGCGCGCGGCCAATGTGCCGGCCTCTGCATGCTCCGTCCACACACAGATCGTCAATATAAAGGGTTTTCACATCGGTCAGAATGTTGTCGCCCACATGCTGCTGAAAGATGCAGAAGGCGTATCCCAGCACCCGGCCGGTTTCGTCCGCTGCCACAAAGACCGGGCGTGTGTCGTCCAGAAAAATGGTTTCCAGCTGGGCGTGGGTGTATTTTCGGCCGCCCTGCTTGAACAGGTCGGGGCGGCCTTCATGATGAAGTTGGTTCACCTGGAACAGCAGACGGTCTACATCGGGAATGTCCGCTGCACAGGCTCTTCGAATTTCCATTATGACATGTCTCCTTTGTCAGATTCAGTTGAGGGCTGTCTGTTCCCGGAACAGCCCCTCGGCCAGTGCGCGCAGGCCGGCGTTTTCCGGTTGGCGCAGACCGGGGTCCGCGGCCACCAGATCGATGGCCTCCTGCTGGGCGGCGTACAGCGCCTTGGAGTCCGCCATCAAATCGGCAATGTGCAAACTGGGAAGACCGTGCTGCCGGCTGCCGAAAAAGTCGCCCGGGCCGCGCGTCTCCAGGTCGAACTTCGCAATGGCAAATCCATCGGTGGTGTGACACAAAAAAGAAAGACGCTTTTTCACTGCCTCGCCGGTGTGATCGCTGATAAGAATGCAGTACGCTTCTCCCTTGCCGCGCCCCACGCGCCCCCGCAGCTGGTGCAGGGCGGACAGACCGTAGCGTTCGGCGTTTTCAATGACGATCAGATTGGCGTTTGGCACGTCCACACCCACCTCGATCACAGTGGTGGAAACCAGCACGTCCAGTTCGCCGTCTTTGAACTGCTGCATCACGGCGTTTTTCTCCGCCGCTTTCAACCGGCCATGCATCAGCCCTACCCGATAGCCTTCCAGAAGCGGACGGGCGGTCTCTTCATAATAGGAAGTCACCGACTGCATATCGGTCTCACTTTCGTCGATCACAGGGCATACAATATAGGCCTGGCGGCCGGCCGCCAGCTGTGCTTTCAGAAATCCATACATATCCGCGCGCTTTTTGCCGGTGATGGCATAGGTTTTGACGGGGGTCCTTCCGGGCGGCAGTTCGTCCAGAATGGAGATGTCCAGATCGCCGAACATCAGAAGCCCCAGCGTGCGGGGAATGGGGGTGGCACTCATGACCAGCAAATGCGGATGGTCGGCTTTTCCGGCCAGTGCTGAGCGCTGGCGAACCCCAAAGCGGTGCTGTTCGTCCGTTACGGCAAAGCCGAGATTCCGGAACTCTACATCCGGTCCCAGCACTGCGTGGGTGCCCACAACCAGATCGGCTTCGCCCTCTGCAATGGCTTTGCGCACTGCTTTTTTTGCAGCGCCCTTGACGCTGCCCGTCAGCAAAGCCACCCGCACGCCCAGGGGCTCCAGCATCCGGCTCAGGGTTTCGGCATGCTGGGCCGCCAGAATTTCCGTGGGGGCCATCAATGCGCTTTGGTACCCGTTTTTCCACGCGGCGTAAATGCCGGCGGCAGCTACCAGCGTTTTGCCGCTGCCCACATCGCCCTGTAAAAGCCGGTTCATTGGAGAAAGTTTGTTGAAATCGGCCAGGATCTCCTGCGCGGCGCGTTTTTGAGCGCCTGTGGGAGAAAAGGGAAGCGACGCCCAGAAAGGCTGTAGGTCCACCGGTTTCATGGGGGCGCCGGTCAGGGTGGCGTCCCGGCTGCGCAAAAGCAGCAGCCCCAGCTGAAGCGCCAGCAGTTCTTCAAAGATCAGCCGCCGCCGTGCACTGGCAATTTCTGCGGTGCTGCGCGGAAAATGAATCATACGCACAGCGTCTGCCTTGGGGCACAGCCGGTATTTTTGCAGCATCCAGGCCGGAAGAGGCTCCGGAATGTCCGGTGCGGCGGCAAAGGCGGTCCGCATGCACTTGGCCAGGTAATTGCTGTTGATTCCCTCGGTCTGGGGATACACCGGCACCAGAGGCGTGGCACTGGCGGCTTCTGCGGTCAGCATGACGGGGTTGACCATCTCCCTCTGTGCGAATCCACCGCCCACTTTTCCGAAAAAGCAGTATTCTGTACCGACTTCCAATTTTTGAGAAATATACGGATTGTTGAAATATACAAGGGATAAACCGGCAGTATCGTCTCCGGCCAGGATTTTGACCATTTGCTTGCCGCCCCGAATTCGGGTGAGGGCGCCCTTGCCATATACGGTAGCACGGACTACACATTTTACGTCATAGGGCGCGCTGGCAACCGGGTATGGGCGGGAGTAGTCCACATAGTCCCTGGGATAAAAGCCCAGCAAATCGTCCACCGTGAAAATTCCCAGTTTAGCCAGCTGTGCGGCCCGTTTTTCGCCTACGCCCTTGAGATAACGGATGTCCATGCCGGCCCTCCCTTCGGTTTACGAAAAAGCGCCGCCACTTTGGCGGCGCTTGGCAGTTTTGCAGAGCAGAGAATTACTCCACGCTGATGATGTAGTAATAAACGGGCTGACCACCCACCAGGTGCGTGACCTCGATGCCGGAGGGGCACTTGGCCTGAACCATCTGTGCGGTGCGCTCCGCATCCTCTTCGCTGACATCGCAACCGGAGATCACGGTCACAAAGCTGGTGTCTTTTTTGCACATGCTGCGGGCAAGGCGATAGGTGGTCTTGGTGATGTCGGTGCCGGTGGCGACCAGCTTTCCGTTTTCCAAAGCCAGGATCTCGCCCTTTTTGATCTTCTTGCCGTCAAAGTCCGAATCACGCGCAGCGAACGTCACAAGGCCGGTGGCCACATGGTCGGCGGCCTGCATCATGTTCACATTGTTCTCGTCCGCGGACAGGGACGGGTCGAAGTTCAGCATGGCGGTGATGCCCTGGGGAATGGTGCGGGTGGGCAGCACTACGATGGCGCGGTCAGCAATCTTTTTGGCCTGCTCCGCCGCCATGATGATGTTTTTGTTGTTGGGAAGAACGAATACGGTTTTGGCGGGCACGCTCTGAACGGCGGCCACAATGTCTTCGGTGGAGGGGTTCATGGTCTGTCCGCCGGACACAACGGCATCCACACCCAGATCGGCGAAGATGGCCTTCAGTCCGTCGCCCGCGGCTACGGCCACAAAGCCGAAGTCACGGCTCTGGTCCACGGCGGCGTAGGAGAACTCATTGGCGGGAGAATCGGCTTCCGCCTGAGCCTGTTTGCGCAGGCCGGCACCCTGTTTCTGACGGGCCAGGAACTGCTCGTGCATGTTTTCGATTTTGAAGCTGGTCAAATAGCCGTACTGAAGCGCATGGCTGATGATCTTGCCCGGGTCCTGGGTGTGCACGTGGCAGTTGATGACTTCGTCATCCTCAATGACGACCACGCTGTCGCCGTTGGACTCCAGGAAGGCACGCAGCTTGTCGCTGGACGCATTTTCGTTTTTGTTTACCAGGAACTGGGTGCAGTAACCGTTCACGATGTCTTCCACCGTCATCAGATCATCGGTATACACGCCCTTGTCCGCGCCGTCCGTAGACAGCTTCGCCTTTTTGGCGGGAGCTTCTTCCAGCTGGATGAACTTGCCGTCCCGCATTACGCTGAGCATGCCCAGGAAAATGCACATCAGGCCCTGGCCGCCCGCGTCCACCACGCCGGCTTTTTTCAGCACGGGCAGCTGGTTGGGGGTGTTGTCCAGCGCCGTCTGCGCGGCGTTGCAGATCAGCTCCCACATCTGGGCGGCGGTCATGGCGGAAGCATCCGCCTTGGCGGCCTCTTCACTGGCCACACGGGCCACGGTCAGCATGGTGCCCTCGGTGGGCTTCATCACTGCCTTGTACGCGCCTTCCACGCCCTTTTGCAGAGCGGCGACCAAGTCGGCGGCGCTGGCGGTTTTCTTTTCTTTCAGAGCCTTGGAAAAGCCGCGGAACAACAGGCTGGAAATGACGCCCGAGTTGCCGCGCGCGCCGCGCAGCATGGCGCTGGCCACCACTTTGGACGCGGTTTCCACCGTGCAGTCGTCTGCCAGGCTTTCCAGTTCCGCCCGGGCGCTGCCGATGGTCATGCTCATATTGGTTCCGGTATCACCGTCCGGAACGGGAAAAACGTTCAATTCGTCCACGCGAGCGCGCTGGTTGGCCAGGTTGTTCGCGCCGGAGAGAATGCTGTCTCTGAGAATTGCGCCAGTAATCATGCTATTTCACCTCAAAAAAATGTCGGCCTTTGCCGCAGATACCCCGCCCGGGCGAGGGTCAGACGATATCGTCCACGCACACGTCGATGCGGCGCACTTCCAGAGAAGTTGCGCTTTCCACGGCGTATTTTACTTTGTGGGTGATGCTGCGCACAATGGCAGCAATGTTCAACCCGTAGGTCACTTTGATATGCAGCTCGATCACAAGCTTGCCGTCTTCCTCGGTCACGCGCACACCCTTGTCGGGAAAATCGCTGCCCAGGAACAGTGTTTTGAAACTGTCGGATTTGCCGCCTGTGGCCATGCCGCAGACGCCGTAGCAGCTTTGCGCAGCTGCGCCGACAAGGCCCGCAAAGTATTCATTGGTCATACATACTTTGCCCAGGGGATTGTAGAACTTGATCAAAACCGCTCCACTCCTTTTCCATCCGATTTCAACGCCCTTCTCAGGCGTAATTCATCCTATATTATACAATAAGAGGAGTCCTTTGTACAGCTGATTTTTTCTTTTCACCTTTTTTAAAAAGGTTGTGCGAAAACCGCTTGCACTGCTATACTATATTTATTCATCCGGGCGGCAGCGCAGGCCGGTGCGAAACAGGCGCAAGTTCGCCCTGATTGCATTTTGCGCGCTTTGAGCATTCATTATTCCGGACACAGCAGAATGTGTTCCGGCAGGACCGGAAGAGGAAAGAAGAAAGGAAGAGCAATATGGCGAACAAACAATCACTGGCCGGTGACCCGGGCATTTGGGCCGGGCTCAATCATCCGGAACTTTCTGCACAACAGGCCGATGTAGTGGTATTTGGCGTTCCTTACGACGGCGGGGTCAGCTTCCGCGCCGGCGCGTGCGAAGCACCGGCGGCACTGCGCGGCATCACCTATACCATTTCGCCCACGACCGAAGATTTCCGCGACTTTTCTTCGCTGAAGGTCAAGGATCTGGGTGACTGTACCGGCAGCAGGGAAGAGATGTTCGCCCAGGCGCAGGCCATGGCTGCGCAGGCGGTCAAAGCGGGCCGCTTTTTTACAATGATCGGCGGCGACCATTCCACTACCATTCCGGTACACCGGGGAATCGACGAGGCGGTGGATACGGATTTCGGCATTCTTCATTTTGACGCGCACTTTGATTTGTGCGATGAAATGCATGGCGACAAGCTGTCTCATGGTTCCACCGAACGGCGGGCGGTGGAATTGTCCCATGTGCGGGACAGCGACCATCTGTGCTTTGTGGGAATCCGTTCCATTGAGTCCGATGAACTGGAATACTTCCGCACCCATAATATCCAGGTGGTGTCCGCAGCGGACGTGGATCACATGGGTGTTGCCGCGGCACTGGAGAAAATCGTGTCGTTTTTGGGGCGTTTTGAAAAAGTATACATCACGCTGGACATCGACTGTCTGGACCCGGCCTATGCTCCGGGCACGGGCACACCGCAGTTTGGCGGCCTTACCGCCCGTCAGTTGCTGGATCTGCTGCGGGGCGTGTTTGAACACTTGAATGTGATCGGTATGGACGTGGTGGAGGTGGCTCCCAGCCTGGACCCTGCCCAGACGGCGCTGTTTGCCGCCCGCAAAATCGTGACAGAGTGCTGGGCGCATCACTATTTCAAAAACATTGCCCGTTGAAGAAGACGGTATTTTTTCATACAAGTTTAACAAATCCGTGGTATAATAAAGCGTTATCCCGCTCAGGCGGGACGGTTTCAGAAAGCCTGATAGATCCGGAGGAACCTGAAAATGAAAAAGAAGCTTTCCAAGCGTGCGAAGATCGCATTGATCGTTCTTGCGTCCGCGCTGGCGCTGCTGCTTCTTGTGGTGGTGGCCGGTGTCATTTACATCAACAGCAAAATGAGTATGCTCTCCCGCCCCACATCGGGCAGCTACAGCATTGCGGAATCCATTCCGGAGGACGAAGAGCTGTCGTTTGAGCATCTGGACCTGGACTATATTGATGTGATGGAGAACGGCGGAAACATCGCGCCGCCGGAGGGGGACGTCAACGTTCACGAGGATATTACCAATATTCTGCTCATCGGTTCGGACGAGCGGGAGGAGAACAAGTCGGACACCGGCCGTGCAGACAGCATGATGCTGCTGTCCATCAACAGCAAGGACAACACCTGGAAGCTGGCGTCTTTTGAACGCGGCGTGGGCGTTTCCATTCCCAACCATGGCGATGACTGGCTGACGCATACGTATGCATACGGCGGTCCCGAACTGCTGTTAAAAACGCTGCGCGATTATTATAAGGTGGATGTGAGCAAGTATGTGCGTGTGAACTTCACCGTGTTTGAAGAGGGCATCACTGATATCGGCGGCGTAGTGGTGGACCTGAGCGAAGAAGAGGCTGCGTACATGAATGACATCGCAGGCGAAGACAAGTGGGAGGCCGGCGAGGCACGCCTGGATGGCCCCACCGCACTGGTGTACGCCCGCATCCGCCATTTGGACAGCGACTGGAAGCGTGTGGAGCGCCAGCAGGAAGTGATTCAGGGTGCAGCCGACCAGATCGCGACCCTGAGTCCGGCCAAAATCAACCTGATCGCGGACAAGCTGCTGCCCATGATTGAGACCAACCTGACCAACGGCGAATTGTGGCAGCTTGCGTTCAAGATGCCGGCCCTGCTCACCAGTGACGCGGACCAGATCACCGTTCCCGACCAGGACTACTGCTGGGGCATCAACCTGCCTTCGGGCCGTTCGGTGATCGGCTGCGATTTTGAAGAGGAAGCTGCCCGCCTGGACGCCTTCCTGGCAGGGGAAACCTACGTGAGGGAGTCTGAATCATGACCAGCTGCGAATGGTGCCTGAATTATGTGTGGGACGAGGAGTACGGCATGCGGGTGTGCTGTGTTCCCTTGGACGAAGACGAAATGTGTGACTGCCTGGGTGGCCGCACGCGCGAATGCCCGTTTTTTCAGATGGATGATGAATACAAAATCGTCCAAAAGCAGAACTGAACCGACGCCCTCTCAGCAATGGATGCAGGAGAGGGCGTTTGTTTTGCAATTTATTGAATAAATATTCATAATTTACTTGATTTTATGAATTTTGATGCTATAATGGGAGTTGCTGAAGACAGCAGCTCCCGCTGTGAACGGGGCAGAAAGAAGCAGAGGTGTTGGAAATGGTACCGGAAATTTTGTTTTTAAAGCAGGAAGACGTCATTCAGGCGGGCCTGTTGGATATGAAAAAAATTCTGGAGGCGACGGAAAAAACCTTCCGTCTTTTGGGAGAGGGCAAGGTCAGCAATCCGCCGAAAGTGCAGCTGCGCATGCCGGAAATGGATGCGGATGACTGGGATTCCTACTGCATGTCCATGCCTTCCTATATTGGAGGAGACGAGGACGTGGTCGGCTTCAAATGGGCGTCGGAGGCCAAGGCGAACCCGTCCAAGGGGCTGCCCTACGGCGTGGACATTGTTGTGCTCAGCGATCCGCACACAGTGTTCCCCAAAGCAATTCTGGACGGAACCATCACAACGGCCATGCGCACCAGTGCGGCGGCCGGCGTAATGGCCAAGTACAACGCACGCAAAAATTCCAAAGTGGCGGCGTTGTTCGGGGCAGGCGTGATCGGCCGCACCATGATTATGGCCATGATGGAAGTGCTGCCCGGCCTGGAGACCATTTATATGGTGGATCTGGACGAGAAAAAAGCGCAGGCTCTGGCGGACGAATTCAAAGGAACTTACCATGTGGTGCCCTGCACCGATGCACAGACCGCTTTGAAGGACGCGGATGTTGTGGTCACCGAGACCACGGCTGCGAAGCCCTTCCTGAAAAAAGAGTGGATCAAGTCCAATGCCACGGTCATTCAGATGGAGGCAGCCTCCTATGAAGAGGACGTGCTGACCGGTGCGGACAAAATTTTTGTGGACAACTGGGCGCAGCTTTCTCATTACAACGGCACGCTGGAAGGCAAGCTGTACCATGAGGGCCGGCTGAATCAGGAAGACGTAGTGGAGATGCCCCAGATGGTAGTGGAGAACCTGGGCCGTGAAAATGACGACGAGTTCATTTTCTGCGGTACGCTGGGGGTTGGCTCCGTGGACATCCTCATTGCAAACATGCTGTACAAAGAGGCGCAGAAGCTGGGGCTCGGCACCAAGCTGACGCTGTGGGATAATCCTCTTTGGGTTTAAAAATCTGGGCGGGGTCTTTCGGGACCCCGCCTTTTGTGGTATGATGCGGTAAAAAGGTTGGAGGCGCCGTATGGAACAGCAGGGAAAAATCCATTTGTATTGGGGCGAGGGAAAGGGAAAGACCACAGCGGCCATGGGGCTGGCGCTGCGGGCGCTGGGCAATGGCCTGCGCGTCACTGTGGTGCAGTTTTTGAAAGGCGCTCCCACCGGTGAAATCGGCTTGCTGGAGCAGCTAGGCGCGACTGTGTACCGGGGAAAAGCCGGGCAGAAATTTGTATTTCAAATGACAGAACAGGAAAAGGAAGAGACCGCCCGTATGCAGACGGAACATCTGCGCCGGGCGCTGGAAGAACCGTCCGATGTGCTGATTCTGGACGAGGCCTGCGCTGCCTGTGCCCTTCATATGGTGGACGAATCCCTCCTGCGCGAGGCGGTCCTGGACCGTCCCTTTTCCCGGGAGGTCGTCCTGACCGGCCGTCAGCCCGCAGACTGGATGCGGGAGGCTGCGGATTATTCCACCGAGATGCGCTGCCATCGCCACCCCTATGAACAGGGGCTCGCCGCCCGGCCGGGCATTGAGTTTTAAAACAGAAAAGCCGCCCTCTCGGGGCGGCTTTTTTACATCGCGTTTGCGGTATGCTTTTTCAGTAAAAAGATGACCAGCGCCACAGTCAGGACTGTAGTGCACAGCGTCCAGAGCTCGGTGAGAGGAAGGCTGGTCCAAACGCCACACTGATACAATGCGGCGCCCGCATTACTCAAAGCGTGCAGCCCTACGGACACCCAGTAAAACCAGTGGGAAATACGTTTGGTCACCACCATCCAAA
>CALXIP010000090.1 GCA_944388395.1 uncultured Ruthenibacterium sp. | reverse complement strand
ACATCTGGTTCGCAACACCGCAGGAAGTCTTGCAAGCAGACTGGCAGGAAGTCTGGCATTCGCCGCAGCCGCCATTCTGAACGCTCTTGGCAAGATCGCGCGTTTCGAGTGTCTGGATTCGTTTCATCGGTTCTTTCCTCCTTTCACACAAACGTGAATCTTTTATAAATTATACATCGCACAGGCTGTATCCGTCAATAGTTGACCGGTCTTCTTAGGCTTGGTAGAATGAAGAAAAACAGCGGGAGGTCACTTATGAAGCGTTTTGCCGGAATTTTTGCAGCATGGCTGGTTTTCTTTTTGGTCGGAACCTTTCTGTTTGGCTCCTTCTTCCTGGCACCCGGACATTTTTACCGGCTGCCGCTTCTTCTCGCCCTTTTCGCTGCCGTTTTCACCTGTGTTCTGGCCGAATTGTACGATAAGCTGGACGCGCTGGAAAAACGCATCCAGGCACTGGAATCCGATCATCCCAACGAATGAGCCCGCAGCAGCGGGCTTTTTCATTCCTTCCGGACCCAGAGACCGCCGGAGAGCCCTCTCAGCGAGACGCCGCTCTCCTGAAGACCTTTGAACACGGACAAAAGCGCTGCATCTATCTCCTCCCCCGGAACCAGCAGCGGTATGCCCGGCGGATATGCCCAGACATATCCCGCGCTCACACGGCCCGCCGCTTTGTCCAGCGGACATTTTTCCCGCGCACCAAACACCGCTTCTTGCGCGGAACAGAGCCGGCGAGGCAGCTGCAGGTCCGGCCGAACAGCGGCCGAAGGTGACGTTTGAATCATGCGATCCGCTTTGCAAAGCGCACGCGCCAAGGCATGGAATGTGTCGGCTGTATCTCCCATCCCCGTCATGGCGATCACATAATCTGAAGCCGCCATTTCAAGCTCAATGTTTGCTTCCTTGCGCAGGCTGCCCATCAGCTCCGGACCCGTGACCGAAGTTCCGGCAGTGGAGATGACGATTTTGGATGGGTCCAGCGCATACACAGAACTGTCAGGCGCCGCTGTATATCCCAAAATCCGCAGATGCTGCAGCGAGCGCACTTCCTGTCCAAACACCTGCAGGGACGCATTCCATTCCTGCAGCAAGTGCTGTCCCTGCTCCAGCAGCAACGCCACACAACTGTCCAACGAGGCCATCAGCAGATACGAAGGGCTGCTGGTTTCAAAAATCTCCAGAGAATGCGCCACCCGCTCCGGATCCACCAGTTCGCCCTGAAGATGGAGCAGCGCCGTCTGTGTCAGACTGGGCAAAGTCTTGTGTACGCTTTGTATCACTACATCCGCCCCGCAGGCCACCGCACCCGCCGGAAAATTTCCCATTCCAAGATGCGCTCCATGGGCTTCATCCACCAGCAGGACTGCATGATGGCGATGCGCCACATCCGCAATGGCACGGATATCGCTGACAACGCCCTCGTAGGTCGGACTTGTGACAATGACCAGACGCGCATCCGGATGTGTCTGCAGCGCCCGCTCCACTTCGGCTGGTGCGATGGAAGCGCAGATTCCAAAACGGCTTTCCACCGGTGGCAGCAAAAAGTGCGGCGTAATGCCGCACAACTCCAGGCCATGGTAGACGGATTTGTGACAGTTGCGTGCCACAATGGCGCTTCCGCCCTGTCCTAAAACGGCATGAATGGCTGCCAGAATGCCGCAAGTGCTTCCATTGACCAGATAGAAGGAACGCTTTGCCCCCCACAGCTGTGCCGCACGCTCCATACCGCGGCGCAGAATCCCCTCTGCACCGTGAAGGTCATCGAACCCGTCGATCTCCGTGATATCCAGCCCTGCACCCAAGGCTTTCAAATAAGGTGCCAAAGCTTCGTTTCGCTTGTGGCCTGGCATGTGCATGGGAATTGCATCTCCCCTCCCATATCGCTGCAAGGCCATGAACAACGTCTCGTCCATTTGTCCCTCTTTTCACGCTGCAAGCTGGCACAGAATGCCGGCTGCCGTACCGATGCCATACAGAAGCGCTACAATGAACGCATTTTGCTTCCAGCTTTTATTCGAACGGCACAGCACTGCCAGTCCCACACCTGCACTGGTGCAAAGGCCGGCCACCATGTCGCCAAAACTCAGCTGACCCGCCGCGAAAAGCTGTGTAAGCAGCACACTGGCCACGCAGTTGGGGATCAGACCGATCAGCCCCGCCAATGCCGGCTGCCAGAAATCGCTGGCGGCCAGCACTGAGGCAATGGTGTCTTCTCCAATCAGTGCCACAAGGCCGCCCAACACAAAGTTAAAGGCCAAAATAAACAGAAAAATGTTGAACGTATGCTTCAGCGCCGCCAACAGGATTCCGTCTTCTTCCTGATGCTCGTGGCAGTCCACTTCCCGGCTGCTTCCTGTGTAGCCGCCCCGCACGGAAACCGGAATCCACTTCTTGAATACAAAATCAATGCAGACTGCCGCCGTCAGCGCCACCACAATTTTAACGCCGATCACCGCCAGCATCGCTTCCCACTGGTCCGGATTGGCAATCATCAGCGGGATCGCTTCGTCGCTGGTCGTAAGGAACACTGCCAGCAGTGTTCCAAGCGTGATGACTTTGGAGCCATACAGGTTCGCAGCCATCGCAGAAAAACCGCACTGAGGAAAACACCCAAGCAGCGCAGCAGGCACAAATCCAAAACGTCCACCGCCGGCCAGCACACGCTCGATCCGCTCCGAGTGGCGATGCTCCACATATTCAATCACCCAGTAGGCGACAAACAAAAAGGGCAGCATTTTCACACTGTCCATCCACGCATCCGACAAAATATCAAAAATCAAATCCATTTTTTCTCCCTGGTTCCTTTCATCATTTGTCCGATGACTTTCCGGCAAATGATATACTTTATTAGTATATTACATCCTTTTTTCTTTTGCAATCCGCAAAAAACAGTTATTTTCGTCCCCAAGAAAGAAAAAGTTCTTCAAAATGCCCTTGCACTGCCCTTTGACGAATGGTATTATTATGGCGGTATTTTTTTGATTCTATAAATAATGATGAGGAGTTTTGTACATGCGAGGCATTTATTCGTCCGTAACCGACATCCGCCGCAAGGTTTTCACCGAAGTGGCACGTATGGCTTATGAGGGAACCGATTACAGCCATATCGAGGAACTTCCGTATAAAATTGTTCCCGGTGAGGTCGAACGCTATCGGGAAAGCATTTTCCTTGAGCGCGCCATCGTCGGCGAACGGCTGCGTCTGACCATGGGCCTTTCTCTGCGCCCCATTGATCAGCACGCTCCCCTGGTGGAAGGCGTGGAAGAGAGTGCGCGCCCGGAAAAATATTACGAGCCGCCCCTGATCAACGTGATCAAATTCGCGTGCAATGCCTGCCCGGAATAATCCTATCATGTGACCAACCTCTGCCAGGGCTGTTTGGCACATCCCTGTAAAGAGATCTGCCCCAAAGGCGCCATTTCCATTGTGCACGGCAAAAGTGTAATCGATCAGGAGAAGTGCATCAAATGCGGTCAGTGCGCCAATGCCTGCCCTTACGGCGCAATTAATAAAATGGAGCGCCCCTGCGCCAAAGCTTGCGGCATGGACGCCATTGGCTCTGACGAGCTGGGCCGCGCCACCATCAATTATGACAAATGCGTTTCCTGCGGCATGTGCCTTGTGAACTGCCCCTTTGGCGCAATCGCGGACAAGAGCCAGATTTTCCAGGTGATTCAGTCCATTAAAAAAGGTGATCGTGTCATCGCCGCGGTGGCTCCTGCTTTTGTGGGCCAGTTCGGGCCGGACATGACCACGGACAAGCTGAAACCGTCCATGAAACTGCTGGGCTTTGACGACGTGGTCGAAGTTGCCATCGGTGCGGACCTGTGCACCATCGAAGAGGCCAAGGACTTCATGCGTGAGGTTCCCGAACATCAGCCCTTCATGGCGACCTCCTGCTGCCCTGCCTGGAGCGTGATGGCCAAAAAGCTGTTCCCGGATTTTGCACCGTACATCTCCATGGCCATGACCCCCATGGTACTGACAGCCCGCCTGATCAAAAAGGAACACAAGAACTGCAAAGTTGTCTTTATCGGACCTTGCGCGGCGAAAAAGCTGGAAGCCAGCCGCCGCACGATCCGCAGCGATGTAGATTTTGTTCTGACCTTTGAAGAAGTAATGGGGATGTTCGAAGCCAAAGCCATCAAGTTCGCGGAGGTGGCTGCCGGCCCCGAACTGACAGAAGCAACGGCAGACGGCCGCGGCTTTGCGGTTTCCGGCGGCGTAGCCAACGCGGTGGTAAACGCCATCCACAAGATGGATCCGGACCGCGAGGTCAAGGTGATGGCTGCCCAGGGACTGCAGGACTGCAAAAAAATGCTGATGATGGCCAAGGCCGGAAAGCTGAACGGCTATCTGCTGGAAGGCATGGCCTGCCCGGGCGGCTGCGTAGCCGGCGCCGGCACATTGCAGAACCCGGTTCGCGCAACTGCTGCACTGAACAAGTACAAGGCAACTGCACCGCAAAAATACGCGGTGGAATCCAAGTACGAAATCACTTTGAATCTGCTGCATGAATAAAATAAAACCCGGACGGCTGAGCCGTCCGGGTTTCTTTATTTGAAAATGAAAAATTTTATTTTGCAAGTTCACCTTTGCTGGCCGCTTTCAAATATGCATTGATAAAGCCGTCCAAATCGCCGTCCATCACCGCGTTCACATTGCCGTTTTCATATCCGGTGCGATGATCCTTGACCAGCGTATAAGGCATGAACACATAGCTGCGAATCTGACTGCCCCAGGCAATCTCTTTCTGCACGCCCTTGATATCGCTGATTTTATCCAAGTGTTCCCGTTCCTTAATCTGATACAGCTTTGCCGCCAGCATTTTCATACACATATCGCGGTTCTGAAACTGGCTGCGCTCGTTTTGGCAGCTGACCACAATGCCCGTGGGAATGTGGATCAACCGAACAGCGGAAGAAGTCTTATTGATGTGCTGGCCACCTGCGCCGGACGAACGGAACACTTCCATCTTGATGTCCTCCGGCCGGATCTCGACAGTGATCTTATCGTCCATCTCCGGCATGACCTCC
Source organism: uncultured Ruthenibacterium sp. (assembly GCA_944388395.1). GTDB lineage: Bacteria > Bacillota > Clostridia > Oscillospirales > Ruminococcaceae > Ruthenibacterium > Ruthenibacterium komagatae. The sequence continues at coordinate 3,945 of CALXIP010000090.1, read as the reverse complement.
AGAGAAGCGAAGCTGGTGTGACGGCGTCCCGACGCATCAAACGGAGAGACACGTACCAAACGATGCACTCCGTTTTCAGAACGCAGGAATCCGTAGGCATTGTGCCCTTCCACCAAAATCGAAGCGGACTTGATGCCGGCCTCATCTCCGTCCAGGTACTCCAGAACCTTTACATTCCAGCCATGGCGCGCGGCAAAACGGGAGTACATCCGGTACAGCATGGACACCCAGTCCTGTGCCTCGGTACCGCCGGCGCCCGCATGGAAGGTAAGAATGGCGTTGTTTCCATCGTATTCCCCATTCAGCAGCGTTACCAAACGCATTTCTTCCACTTTTTCATTCAGCTGTTCCACGCTGGTCTGCGCTTCTTCCGCCAGCGCTTCGTCGCCGTCTTCCTCGCACATTTCCAACAGCGTCTGCGCATCACTGAGCATCTCCTGCAGTGCACGATAATCCTCGATGCGCTGTTTCAATTCGCCCATCTCTGCAAATACCGCACCCGAACCTTCCGCATCGTTGTAGAATTCCGGGCTGGCGCTGCGCTGTTCCAACTCTTCCAGACGCAGCTTGCTGCGTTCAATGGCAAGCGCATCCGCCAAATCTGCCACTTCCGGTGCAAGCTCGGACAGCTGACGCTTTACTTCATCTAAAATAACCATAATTTCCTCTCTTCAGCAGGGTTTTGAAACAATGTCATACCCAAATATTATAAAAGATTCCCCTTCGGTTGTAAAGAGGGTGCGATTGGTTGTTATCTGCGAATTTTTCCTGTTTTTCACACTCTTTTCTTTGCATTTTTGCTCCTGATGCGGTATAGTATGGATAACAGTATCTTGAGGAGGATCAGCTTTAACATGATTGACTATCAAAACTGCCATTGCAGCAGTTGTCATAAGCCTCTGCACGAAGGAGACGACATTGTCGTTTGCCCTGAATGCGGTGCCCCCTACCACCGGGCCTGTTACGAAAAAGAAGGTCACTGCGTCTTCTCCGAAAAGCACGGGACCGGCTTTTCGTTCGACCCGCCCAAGCCCAAGGAACCGGAAGGGATTCATTGTCCGGCCTGCAATGCCCTGAACCAGAAAGACAACATTTTCTGCGAACGCTGCGGCCGCCCTCTGCGCGGTGCACAGCCCATTGGCGCTCCTTACGGACAGAACTCCGAAGCCGAACAGCCTTATCCGCCCATGGGAATGCCCTTTGGCACCCCGATGTCCGGCCCGACCGCGCCCACGCAGAAAGAATATGACGGAATCGATGCCGCAACCTGGTCTGCTTTTATCGGCAGCAGTTCGCAGTATTATCTTGCCCAGTTTTCCCGCATGGACCGGCTGAACCGCAAGACCAGTATCTGTTGGAGCGCTTTGATTTATGCCCCCATGTACTTTTTCTACCGTAAAATGTGGGGCTGGGGCGCTATTTCGCTGGCTCTTTCCATTTTGTTCAGTGTTCCGTCTTATCTGGCAGTCTTCCAGTCCGCCGGCCTTCCCATCGGTTCTATCCTGTCTGCAAGCGCCCTGGAAGGTCTTGCTTTGATTTGCTTTGTTCTCAATTTTGCGAGTTCTGTATTTTTCGCGCTGTACGCCTTTTATCTCTATCGACGCCATGCGCTGAAAAAGTTGCAGGCATTACAGAAAGTGACCGCTTCGCCGGTCCAGATGGTACAGTCCGCACAGCATGAAGGCGGCACGTCCGTGCTGGGAGTTGTCTTTTTGTTTGCTCTTGTTGTCACGCTGAACTCCCTGATTGTTTCTGCGGTCGGCCCCACTCAAATGATGAACTATTTTTACGGCTGAGTCCGGAAAGGAGAATAAAATGCAGAAGATCCGCAAAGCTGTCATTCCTGCGGCCGGTCTTGGCACCCGTGTACTTCCCGCCACCAAGGCTATGCCGAAAGAGATGCTTCCCATTGTGGACAAACCCGCGATTCAATACATTGTAGAGGAAGCGGTCGCCGCCGGGATCGAACAGATTCTGATCATCACCGGCCGCGGCAAAGGAATCATGGAAGACCACTTTGACCGTGCCCCGGAACTGGAAGCAGCGTTGAACGGCAACCCTGCCAAAGCCAAAATGCTGGAAGATTGCCTGGGCATCGCCAATTTGGCAGACATCTTTTTCCTGCGTCAGAAAGAAACCAAGGGGTTGGGGCATGCCATTCTGAAAGCGCGCCCGTTTACCGGCGACGAACCTTTTGTGGTTTTGTACGGGGATGACGTCATTATGGGCGAAGATCCTGTGGCTGCACAGCTGTGCCGTGCCTACGAACAGTACGGAAAACCCTGTGTAGGAATCAAGCAGGTAAGCCGGGAGGCCATCCGCAAATACTCTTCCCTGAAGGTCGATCCTTTGCAGGACAACCTGTACCGCGTGACCGATATGATCGAAAAACCGGCGCCCGGCCAGGAAATGAGCCTTTATTCCATTCTTGGACGTTGTTTGCTGACGCCGGAAATTTACGACATTCTGGAAAACACCAAACCCGGCGCAGGCGGTGAGATCCAACTGACCGATGCCATGGCGGTCATTGCACGCAATGGCGGCATGACGGGTGTGGACTTTACCGGCAAACGCTATGACATGGGTGCGAAGCTGGGTGTAATGCAGGCGCAGGTGGAAACCGCACTTCGTCATCCGGAAATCGGTGAAGAGTTCAAAGCTTACCTGAAGGAACTGGTCCGCACATTGTAATGGATAAAAGCGAGTGAATTTGGCAAGAATAAGCTTGACAAATTCACTTGCTTTATTATATAATAAATTGCTTGCTGAAAATTGCAAGCAGAATCCTTACCCCGCAAGGGGTCATATGTCCAGAAGGAGGTGCACAGAAATGGCAAAATACGAAACAATGCTGGTTACCAGTTCCACCCTGGATGAGGAAGCTACCGCCACCTTGGTTGGCAAGTTCAAATCCCTCATCGAGAAGAACGGTACGATCGATTCTGTTGACGAGTGGGGCAAACGCCGCCTGGCCTACCCCATCAACGACGAAACCGAAGGCGTGTACACCATCATCAGCTTCACCAGCGGCCCTGATTTCCCCGCTGAGCTGGACCGTGTGTACAAAATCACCGACGGCGTGCTGCGTTCCATGATCGTTGCGAAACCCGAAGCTGAGGAGGCAAAATAATGCTGAATGTGATTGCTTTGATGGGCCGCCTTGTAGCTGACCCGGAATTGCGCCACACCCCCAACGGGATTGCGACATGTACGTTCCGCATCGCGGTTGACCGCAGCTTTGTACGTGCCGGCGAAGAGCGTAAGGCTGACTTTATCGACATTGTCGCCTGGCGCCAGAGCGCTGAGTTTGTTTGCAAGTATTTTCATAAAGGCAGCCTGATTGCCGTCAACGGCAGTTTGCAGACCCGCAATTATGAAGATCGCAACGGAAACAAACGCACTGCGTATGAAGTGGTCGCGGAAAACATTCACTTTGCGGAAAGCAAGGGCTCTTCCAGCGGCAGCAACTACGCTGCGCCGGCCGCCCCTGCACAGCGCCCCGCACCGGCCGAGCCTGTGAGCTATGCCGCCGGGAGCGCGGATGATTTTGCCGTCATCGACGACAACGAAGATCTACCATTCTAATAAAGGAGGACCTGTCTCATGGCTTTCGATAAAGAGCGTCAGGACACCCGTGCAGGTGGCCGTCCGCAGCGCCGTGGCCGCAAAAAAGTTTGCAGCTTCTGCGTTGATCGTGTGGACCACATCGACTACAAGGATGTTCCTCGTCTGCGCAAGTACATTTCCGAGCGCGCGAAGATTATTCCCCGCCGCGTTACCGGTACCTGCGCATATCATCAGCGTGAGCTGACGGTTGCGATCAAACGCGCCCGTCACGTTGCGCTGCTCCCCTATGTGAGCTACTAATTTTATGCACGGCATATCCTTTTGGACATGCCGTTTTTTATTGCACAAAAAAGCCGCCGGCTCTTTGGCCGGCGGCTT
>CALXIP010000089.1 GCA_944388395.1 uncultured Ruthenibacterium sp. | reverse complement strand
AGTATGCGGTTGTGAAAAACACCATGCTGCGTCTGGCCATTAAGGACACCCAGTACGAGGGCATGATGGATTCCCTGAAGGGTTCCACCGCCATTGCCATCTCCAAAGAGGACCCCATTGCTCCCGCACGCATTCTGAACAAGTATGCTGAGGGTTCCAAGGGCGCGTTCTCTATGAAGAGCGGTTATATGGATGGCTCTGTGATGAGCCTGGACGAGCTGACCGCGATCGCGAAGCTGCCCGACTACAAAGGCATGCTGTCTATGTTCGCTGGCGCGCTCAAGAGCACCATTGGCGGCCTGGCTGTCGCCATGCAGGCCTATGTGGATAAGCAGGAAGAGCCTGCTGCCTAAGGCCCATTTTGAATTAAAACAATTACAACAAATAAAATTGGAGGTATTATCATGGCTTCTGAGAAAATTACTGCCATCATTGACGAGATCAAAGGCCTGTCCATCCTTGAGCTGAAAGAGCTCATCGACACCTATTGCGAAGAGTTCGACGTTTCCGCTGTTGCTGCTGCTGCTCCTGCTGCTGCTGGTGCTGCTCCTGCTGCTGAGGAGAAAACCGAGTTTGACGTTGTGCTGGCTGAGGTTGGCGCAAGCAAAATGCAGGTCATCAAGACTGTTAAAGAGATCACCGGCCTGGGCTTGAAAGAGGCGAAAGAGCTGGTTGACAACGCTCCGAAGACTCTGAAAGAGGCTGTTGCCAAAGCTGAGGCTGAGGACATGAAGAAGAAACTGGAAGACGTCGGCGCGAAGATCGAGCTGAAATAAGTTTCGCTTATGCAAAGGACCGCACCCAATGGGTGCGGTCCTTTTTTGCATGAATGAAAACAAAAAGGCGGCGAAGATTCCTTCGCCGCCTTTTTCAGTTTAAAGGACCCGCACACGAATGATGTCCGGCAGGGCCAGAAGACCACTGCCCACTTCGTCCGGAACAAGCCCGGTCACATCCAGCATGGTGTAGGCGTAATCGCCGCGGGATTTGTTGGTCATGTTTTCGATGTTCAGGCCGGCTTTGTTGGCCACATCGGTGATGGCGGCCAGCATGCCGGGAACGTTTTTGTGAATCACGCAGATGCGGTTTCCCTCACCGCGCGGCATGGAAACAGAGGGGAAGTTGACGCTGTTGCGAATGTTTCCATCCAGCAGGTAGTCACTCAGTTCCTGCGCGGCCATTACGGCACAGTTTTCCTCGCTTTCCGGAGTGGAAGCGCCCAGATGGGGAAGGCAGACGCAGCCTTCCACACCCAGCAGTTCTTCACAGGGGAAATCGCATACATAAGCGCCGACGCGGCCGCTCTTCAATGCCGAAATCAAATCCACGTTGTTTACCAGTTCGCCGCGCGCAAAGTTCAGAATCCGCACACCGTGTTTCATCTGGCTGATGAGTTTGGCATTTACCATCCCTTTGGTATCGGCCGTAGCAGGAATGTGCAGAGTAATAAAATCGCACTGGTTCACCAGGTCCGACAGATTGACGCAGTGCTTGACACTGCGGGAAAGGTTCCAGGCGGCATCAATGGAAATGTAGGGGTCGTATCCAAGCACTTCCATACCCAGGTGGGTGGCCATATTGGCGACCTTCACGCCGATGGCGCCCAGACCGATCACACCCAGCTTTTTACCGGCAAGTTCCGGGCCCACGAATTGTTTTTTCCCTTTTTCAACCAGTTTGGCGACGGGTTCGGTTTGGGCGGTCAGCGTTTGTGCCCAGGCGATGCCCTGGGCAATTTTCCGGCCGCTGAGCACCAGTCCGGCCAGCACCAGTTCTTTTACGGCATTGGCGTTGGCGCCCGGTGTGTTGAAAACCACGATGCCGCGCTGGCTGCAATCCGCAACAGGAATGTTGTTGGTGCCTGCCCCGGCACGCGCTACCGCCAGCAGCTGAGGCCCCAGTTCCATGTTGTGCATATCGGCGCTGCGGACCAGAATGCCATCCGGTTTGCTGCCCTCATTGTCCAGTGCGAATAAATTGGCGCCCAGATGTTCCAGTCCCTTGGGCGAAATGTGATTCAAGGTTTGTACCTGATACATGTTTTTTTCATCCTCTCTTCTCAGCCGTTCCGGGCTTCAAATTCTTTCATGAAAGCGACCAATGCCTGCACGCCGTCCAGCGGCATGGCGTTGTAGATGGAGGCTCGCATGCCACCCACACTGCGATGCCCTTTCAGATTGACCAGACCAGCCTCAGCCGCTTCCTGGCAGAACTTGGCGTCCAGCTCTTTGGACGGGCTTGTAAACGTAACGTTCATAATGCTGCGATCCGCTTTGTTGACCGGGTTCTGGAAGAAGGAAGACTGATCCAGATAATCGTACAGCAGCTGTGCTTTGGCGTTGTTGCGCTTTTCCATCTCGGTCAGTCCGCCCACTTCGTTTTCGATCCAGTGCAGAACCAGCCCCATCATATAGATGGACCAGCAGTTGGGCGTGTTGTACATGCTGCGGGCATCGATCAGCGTTTTATAGTCCAGCATGGCAGGCCGCGCCAGATCGGTGCGTGCATTTTCCAGAAGATCTTCCCGTACGATGGCCACAGCCATGCCGGCGGGAGCCACGTTTTTCTGCACACCGAAATAAATCAGCCCGTATTTGCTCACGTCGGTCGGTCGGCTGAGGATGCAGCTGGACATGTCAGCCACCAGAGGAATGCCGTCCACCTGCGGAAGCTTCGTAAATCTGGTTCCGTAGATGGTGTTGTTTTCACAAATATGAATGTAGCTGGCGTTGGGACTGTATTCCACAGCGTCCACGTCGGGGATGTAGGTAAAGTTTTTATCCTTGGAAGAGGCAACCACATGGACCGTGCCGAATTTTTCGGCTTCCTTGGCGGCTTTTCCGGAGAACTGGCCGGTCACCAGATAATCCGCTTCACCGGTGGTCATCAGATTCATGGGGACCATGGCAAACTGGGTGGAGGCGCCACCCTGAATGAAGCCGACTTTGTAATTGTCCGGAATGTTCAAAACCCGACGAAGCGCGGCCTCGGTTTCAACGATGATGGCATCGTACACACTACTGCGATGACTCATCTCCATAACGGACTGACCGGATGATCCGTATTCCAGCAGTTCGGACTGCGCTTTCTGCAATACGCTGAGCGGCAGCATGGAAGGGCCTGCGCTGAAGTTGTATACTCGTGCCATGTGAAAAACTCCTTTGTAAAAAAATGATACTTTATTTTGATAAAGTATAGTACCTATTATATCGCCTGATGAAATTTTGTCAATGCAAAAAAACGAGCTTTGACGGTCATTCGCGGACATTTTCAGCGCTTTTTCTTTTTAAAACGGAAATGTGTTTTTCAAAGAAATACAGATTGAATTTTGCCTTGTCAAGGAAGGATGCATCGGGTAGAATAAAACAAAGAAAGGAAGTGTTGCATATGCCGGTATCCGGTTATTGCGCGGACGAAAACCGTTATGAATCCATGGAATACAATCACAGCGGAGCTTCGGGACTTCTGCTTCCGGCGCTTTCGCTTGGAATGTGGCACAATTTTGGATCAGCTGATTCCTTTGACAATATGCAGGCCATGCTGCGCACTGCCTTCGACTGCGGTGTGACCTATTTTGATCTTGCCAACAATTACGGGCCGGTGCCGGGCAGCGCGGAAGAAAATTTTGGCCGTCTGTATGCCAAGGATTTTCGCCCTTACCGGGACGAACTGATCATTGCCAGCAAGGCGGGGCACCCGATGTGGCCGGGCCCCTACGGAAACTGGGGCAGCCGAAAATCATTGCTGGCCAGCCTGGACCAGAGTCTGCGCCGCACGGGGCTCGAGTATTTTGATATTTTCTATTCTCATCGTCCCGACCCGGAGACGCCGCTGGAAGAAACTATGGGGGCGCTGGCCTCTGCGGTGCAGCAGGGAAAGGCATTGTATGCGGGTATTTCCAATTACGACGGCGAATCGACGCTGCGTGCGGCTGAGATCCTGCGGGAACTGCATTGCCCGTTTGTGGTCAATCAGAGCCGATATTCCATTCTGGACCGCCGTATTGAGGACAACGGCCTGAAAGCGGTCGCCCAGAAAGCAGGGGTGGGCATTGTGGCGTTCAGCCCGCTGGCCCAGGGACTGCTGTCGGATAAATATCTGGATGGAGTGCCTTCCCAGAGCCGAATGGCAAAAGGCCGGTCACTGTCGCTGAAAGAGTCCGTTCTGACGGCGGAAAAACGGCAGCAGCTTCGTCAGTTGAACGAACTGGCGGCACAGCGCGGCCAGACGCTGGCGCAGATGGCGCTGGCCTGGGTTCTGAAAGACAGCGACGTGACCAGCGTGCTGATTGGCGCGTCCAGACCGGAACAGATCCGGGAAAACATCGCCGTGCTGGGACACACAGACTTTACGGAGGAAGAACTGCGGCGCATTGATGAGATCGTGGGCCGTGCCTGAAAAAGCGTATGTGGTTTTGGGAGAGAGAAGAATTGTACATGGGCCCCAGCGGAGAGAAGGCGTCGGCCTTGTGCCGGGCACTGGAGCAGGCAGGCATCGCCTGTGAAAGCGAGTACCGCAACGGCCATAACATACTGGGCGGCGGCCACAGCCGATTTGGCACCATCGGCGCCATGGAGAGCGCCGGTATCCACTATGTGTATGTAAAACGCAAAGACCGGGATGCAGCCGAAGAGGTGGCCCGCCAGGTTTTGCGGTAAAAAGAGAGGTGGACTGCCAAGCAGTCCCTCTCTTGCATTTTGCGCATGGTGATCAAAAGCCCCGGCATCTTTGGAAGATGCCGGGGCTTTTTTATGACTTCTTCTGGCTGCATGCATGGGAACAACCCGCGCAGTTGCCGCAGCATTTTCCGCTGCGGCGATCGCGGACGATTCGGCGCACGGCCAGTGCGAACAGTGCTGCAATCAGCAACACCAGAACAACGTCCAGAACATTCATGGAAACACCTCAGGAAAACAGCAGACTTCCCACCTGGAAGACCACTGTGGCACAGATCCAGGCCACAGCGCACTGGGCAAAGGCGACCCACAGGGCGGCCAGGCCGGAGTTCATCTCCCGGCGCACAGCAGCAATCGCCGCCACACAGGGCGTGTACAGCAGGGAGAAGGTCAGGAAGCTGAAGGCACTCAGCGGTGTGAAAATAGCGGCGAGCGCCGTTCCCAGATTGGCCACGCTGGTACCGGTCAGCACTGCCATGGTGCTGACCACAGCTTCTTTGGCAGAGAAGCCGGTGATCAGGGCTGTGGATGCGCGCCAGTCGGTAAAGCCAAGCGGTGCGAAAATGGGGGCGATGATGCGGCCCAGCCCGGCCAGCATGCTGGCCGACGAATCAGCCACCACGTTGAAACGGGTGTCAAAGGTCTGCAAGAACCAGATGACAATGGTTGCCACAAAAATGACTGTAAAGGCACGGGTCAAAAAGTCCTTGGCCTTGTCCCACATCAGCAGTCCCACGCTTTTCAGGCTGGGCAGACGGTAGTTGGGCAGCTCCATGACAAAGGGAACAGGATTTCCTTTGTACAGGGTGCTTTTCATGATCAGCGCGCAAACAATGCCGATGGCCATGCCCATCACGTACAGCAGCATCATGACCAGCGCACCGTATTTCGGGAAGAACGCGGCAGTAAACACTGCGTAAATCGGCAGTTTGGCGGAACAGCTCATGAAGGGGGTGAGAAGAATGGTCATCTTGCGGTCCCGGTCGCTGGCCAGTGTGCGTGTGGCCATGATGGCCGGAACGCTGCAGCCGAACCCGATCAGCATGGGAACAAAGCTGCGGCCGGACAGACCGATTTTGCGCAGCAGCTTGTCCATAACGAAGGCGACACGGGCCATATAGCCGGAGTCTTCCAACATGGACAAGAAGAAAAACAAAGTCACAATGATCGGCAGGAAGCTGAGCACACTTCCCACGCCGGCAAACACGCCGTCGATGATCAGCGAATGGACCACCGGATTGATGCCGTAGGCGGTCAGCCCTGCGTCCACCCAGGCGGTGACCTGATCAATGCCCAAAGAGAGCAGATCGCTCAAAAAGCTTCCAATGACGCCAAAGGTCAGCCAAAATACCAGAAGCATGATCAAAAGGAACATGGGAATCGCCAGATATTTTCCCGTGAGGATCTGGTCGATGCGCACGCTGCGCATGTGCTCCCGGCTCTCGCCGTTTTTGAAGACGGTGTCGGAACACAGCTTTTCAATAAAGGTATAGCGCATGTCCGCCAGCGCGGCTTCCCGGTCCGTTCCCAGTTCCGCTTCCATCTCCTGGATGGAATGCTCCGCCAGTTCCAGCTCGTTTTCCGTCAGCTTCAGCTGCTGAATCATGGGCTTATCGCCTTCCACCAGCTTGGTGGCGGCAAAGCGGGGAGGCACACCGATGGCGGCTGCGTGGTCTTCCACTACATGGGCCAGCGAGTGGATGCACCGATGCACTGCGCCGGTGCAGAAATCCTGACGTTTGGGAAGTTCCTTGTGTTCGGCCGCGCGCAGCGCGTGCTCGATCAGTTCATCGATGCCCTCGTTTTTGGCTGCGGAAATAGGGACCACCGGCACGCCCAGTTCCTGTTCCAGTTTCAGAATATCCACGGTACTGCCGTTGGCACGCATTTCGTCCATCATATTCAGGGCGATGACCATGGGAATGTTCAATTCCATCAGCTGCATGGACAGGTACAGATTTCGCTCGATGTTGGTGGCGTCCACAATGTTGATGATGCCGTCGGGTTTTTCCTGAATGAGAAAGTCCCGGGTGACGATCTCTTCGGCCGTGTAGGGGCTGAGCGAATAAATGCCCGGCAGGTCCACGACCACTGCCTGTTCCGGCTGCGGAATGTCTTTGCGCCGGTGTCGGGGATGTCCCCAGCTGCGAGGGCCGTGATGATGCTCACCGGTGTGATGATCGCGAATCACGCCCTCTTTTTTGTCTACCGTTACACCCGGAAAATTGCCCACATGCTGATTGGAGCCGGTGAGCTGGTTGAACAGCGTGGTTTTGCCGCAGTTCTGATTGCCGGCCAGAGCAAAGGTCATCATTGGGCGTCGCCTCCGCACAAGGTGATTTTCTGCGCGTCTTCCAGCCGCAGGGTCAGTTCATAACCGCGCAGATGCAGTTCAATCGGGTCTCCCATGGGCGCCACTTTTCGAATGGTGACGCAGGTGCCCGGCGTCAGTCCCATATCCAGCAGGCGGCGGCGCAGTGCACCTTCACCGCCAACGGTCTCAATGCGGGCCTGCTGCCCGATGGAAAGTTTATCCAACGTCATGGAGTTCATCCTCTTCCTTCAATTCAGAATGTTAGCTCGCGCTAACTTCTAATAAAGTATACACCTGGCGTACAATTTCGTCAAGAAAAAACGACACAAAAAAACGCCCGGGGAAACCGGGCATTTTGTGTTCAGTTCTCACGATGCAGCAAAGGTTCCAGCCGGTCAAACAACTCGGCGCAGGCAATGCTGTCCGCCAGGGGCATCACGTCACTTTCGGGCAGACCGGCCCGCACACAGGAGGCGGCATGTTCGGCTTCAAATTCAAAGCCGCAGGACGTCTCGTGCAAAAACACTTCCTCGGGTCGTGCACCCTGCCAGCCTTGCGGCCCGGGCAAAGGGGTGCGGTACAGCTCGGCCCGCTGCGCCCAGTTGAACCAGGGGGCAAGGCGGATCATGCCCTGTTCGCCGCAAAGCAGCAGGCTGTTGTCTGCCGCAAATTGAATGCTGCATTTCAGCTGGGCGGTCAACCCGTCCTCATAGGAAAGCGTCAGAAAGGTGGAACCGTCCACACCGGTGCCCGAGGGAACGCACAGCGGAATCATGCCGGTCAGCCTGCGCCCGCGGGCAAAAAACTGTGCACAGGAAAACGCATAGACCCCCAGATCATAGAACGCGCCGCCGCCCAGGGCGGGGTCAAACAGACGGGGATATTCAGCGGGGTCACGGCTGGCACACAGACTGGCACTGATGCAGCGCAGCCGTCCGATCCGTCCTTCCGTCAGCCAGCGGCGCGCGGTTTGCACTGCGGGCAGAAACCGGGTCCACATGGCTTCCATCAGAAACACATGATGCTCGGCCGCCAGCTGTGCCAGACTGCGTGCCTCGGCCGCAGTGAGGACCAGAGGCTTTTCACACAGCACATGTTTGCCGGCCCGGATGGCACGGGCGCAGCAGTCGTAGTGCATGGAATTGATGGTGGCAATGTACACGATTTCAATTTCAGGGTCCGCCAGCAGAGCATCGTGGCTGCCGTAACTGCGGGCGATGCCGTGCTCGGCGGCAAAGCGGGCCGCGCGCAAGGGATCCGACGAGGCAACGGCGCACAGACGGGCACCGGGCACCAATCCCTGTTCAAAGCAGGCGCTGAAGCGGGCGGCGATCCGCCCTGCACCCAAAATACCATAGCGACAAGGCTCCATACCGATTCCTTCTTTCCTTGTGTTCTGGTTTCATCCTAACGCATTTTGAACGGCGGCGCAAGACAAAAAAGGCGCTCTCCTTTTGGGAAAGCGCCTTTGATCGTTGCAATCAGCCCTTGTAACCGACGGCATCTGCCAGTTCGCGGTCGATGACGACCACTGCGTCAGCATGCAGCTTCAGCAGGGTAGAAGGGTTCTGGGTGGTGATCACATCGTCCATCACCAAACCTTTGATGGCAGGAACCTTGGCAAGGCCGGTGGCCGCAAGCACAACGGTTTTGGCTGCCAGAATGTCACCCATACCCATGGTGATGGCCATGGTGGGAACGTCTTCTTTCTTCTCGAAGAAGCGGGCGTTGGCATTGATGGTGCTCTCCGTCAGCTTTTCCACGTGGGCAACGCTGATCAGATGGTCCGAAGCTTCGTTGAACGCAATGTGTCCGTTGTTGCCGATGCCCAGCAGCTGCAGGTCGGCAACGCCGCCCTCGCGCACTTTCTGCTCCAGCTCGCGCGCGTTGGCTTCCACATCGCCCATGCCGCTGGCCACAAAGGTGTTGGCCTTGTCGATGTTGATGTGATTGAACAGGTTGGTGTCCATGAAATAACGGTAGCTCTGTTCATGAGTGCCCGGAATGCCGCAGTACTCGTCCAGATTCACGGTATGTACCTGCGAGAAATCCACCTGGCCGGCCTTGTTCATCTCGATCAGTTTCTTGTAGATGGGGACAGGAGTTCCACCGGTGGCGAGGCCCAGCTTGGCATTGGGTTTCTGATTGACCAGATCCCGGATCATCTCTGCGATGACCGCACAGGTCTCATCGTAGCTGTTGGTAACGATTACTTTCATGCTGCATTCTCCTTATTATATAAAATCAAACGAACGTGACTTTGCTACCTCTATCATAATCTCTTTGCGTGCGGCTGGCTAGGCGTAAAATGCCTTTTAATTTGTACAAACGTACACCTCAGGTGTAAAGTGCGCTCTCCAGCTCGGACAAACGGGCAGGGGAAGGGGCGGCGCCTGCATGCAGCGCGCGAAAAGTACCGGGCGTCTGCCCGGTGTGTTTCTTAAAAACTTTGCACAGGTAATTGGCACCGGAAAAACCGCACAAACTGGCGATTACGTCCAGACTGTAATCCCGCTGCGCCAGAAGTACCTTGGCTGCATCCAGCCGTGTCTGGATCAGATATTGTCCGGGGCCGATGCCCATTTGCGCAGTAAAAACGCGCACCAGGTGGCTTTTGCTCACTCCCAGCTGACGGGCCAGCTCGTCCACACCGTAAAGTCCGGCATAATTCTGCCGGATGGCCAGCACTGCCTGCGCCACCAGCGGCGGAAGGCCGGGTGATTCGGGCGCTTCGTCCGCGCGAACCACACTGCACAGGGCGCGGAAAGCCAGGGCCGGCAGCAATTCGCTCTCTCCACGGCTGACAGCCGCGGCCAAAGCGCTCATTTCCTGCGCAGCCAGTGGGCAGGCGCTGCAGTCGGAGAGCAAAGGCTCCGTCAGCTTATCTCCGGCCTGGCGGGCCGCTTCGCCGGAAAAGCCAATGACAAGCAGATGACAATCAGAAGCGGGCGTGATCTCCATGGCGCCACGGCACACAAGCAGGGAACCGGCCTCCAGCCAAAGTGCCTCTGCCGTGCTGTTGGCGGGCACAGCTGCCGCACGGCCGCTGGATGCAAGCACCAGCACACAGGCAGCCTCGTCCAGAATCACCGGTGCGGGCGCGTCGATTTCGCGGCAGAATTCCACGCCGCAGATCTCCTCCGCGGGAAAAAGCAATAAGTTTCACCACACATCAATATTTTACTATTTTCAAATGAAAAATAGCTTGTTATTATTATATTAAAGCAAAAGAGGTCTGTCAAGGACGTCAATAAAATGCAAAATTGAAGTTACAATGGAGGTAAGGTCCCATGGCAAGCATTAGCTGCAGAGGCATCTACAAAATCTATCCGGGCAATGTGCAGGCTGTTACCGATTTCAACCTGGAAATCGAAGACAAAGAGTTCATCATCCTGGTCGGTCCTTCCGGCTGCGGTAAATCCACCACCCTGCGTATGATCGCTGGCTTGGAAGAGATTTCCAAAGGCGAGCTGTACATCGGCGATCGTCTGGTCAACGACGTTCCCCCGAAGGATCGCGACATCGCGATGGTGTTCCAGAACTACGCTCTGTATCCGCACATGACGGTTTACAAGAACATGGCGTTCGGTCTGGAACTGCGCAAAACCCCGAAGGATGAAATCGACAAACGCGTTCGCGAGGCTGCCCGCGTGCTGGACATCGAGCACCTGCTGGACCGCAAACCGAAGGCTCTGTCTGGTGGTCAGCGTCAGCGTGTTGCTCTGGGCCGCGCCATGGTTCGTAACCCGGCGGTCTTCCTGCTGGATGAGCCTCTGTCCAACTTGGACGCGAAACTGCGTACTGCGATGCGCACCGAGATCATCAAGCTGCACCAGAAACTGGGCACCACCTTTATCTATGTTACCCACGACCAGACCGAGGCCATGACCATGGGCGACCGCATCGTGGTTATGAAAGACGGTATCGTGCAGCAGGTTGATACTCCGCAAAACCTGTATGATTATCCCTGCAACATGTTCGTGGCGGGCTTCATCGGCTCTCCGCAAATGAACTTCCTGGATGCTACCCTGGTCAAAGAGGGCGGCAACTACTATGTGGATCTGGGCGGCGACAAACTGCTCATCAACCCGGCCAAAGCTGCGGCCAACACCGCGAAGCTGGATGCCTATCTGGGCAAAACCATCAAAGCCGGTATCCGTCCTGAGGACATCAAGGACGACGAGGAGTTCCTGGAGAAACACAAAGATGCTACCATCACTGCGAACGTGGAAGTTTCCGAGCTGATGGGCTCCGAGATCTATCTGTACCTGACCTATAAGGGCTACAAGATGACTGCTCGCGTGAACCCCACCAGCAAGGCGAAGAACGGCATGGACGTCAAGGTTGCGCTGAACACCAACAAGCTGCACCTGTTCGATCCGTCCGACGAGTCTGTCATCCTGAACTAAGGAAACGCTCGAAGTTTTTCGACAGAACTACAATGAAAAACGGCACATGGGCAAACGCCCATGTGCCGTTTTGTTTTGAAAGATCACGCACTGGTAAACTCCTGTTCGGTGGAGAAGGGGAGTTAAAAAAACAGCGTACGCTTAAAAAGCGCACGCTGTTTTTTAATCGAACTGAATGCTTTCCACGTGACGGATCTTTTTATTGTACAGATAGCGGAAGAACAAAAGCGACAGCGCAAAGCCGAAGCATTCCGCGAACAGGAAACTGTACCATACAGCCCCCAAACCGCCAAGCTTGGAGAAGACAAAGGCGGCGGGAAGAAGCAGCAGCAACTGGCGAATAACGCTGATCCACAAGCTGAGAAGACCATCACCCAATGCCTGGAATACGCTGGAGAGCGCAATGCCGACCCCGGCGAACAAGAAGCACAGCGAAATCAGGCGCAGTGCCGGAACGCCAATGCTGAGCATGTCCTCCTTGGCGTTGAACAAAAGCAGGAGCTGTTCAGGAAACAGCTGGAAAATCACCAGGCCCAGAGCCATGATGGCAGTGGACATCACAGTGGCCAGACGAATGGAATCGGTAATCCGTTTGCGCTGGCGTGCGCCATAGTTGTAACCAACGATGGGGATGAGCGCATTCGTGACGCCGAACACGGGCATAAACACAAAGCTTTGCAGCTTGAAGTACACGCCGAAGACCGACACCGCGGTTTCGGTAAAGGAAATCAGAATTTTGTTCATGCCGAACACCATGACGCTGCCGATGCTCTGCATGATGATGGAGGGCAGGCCCACCTGGTAGATGCCGCGGATGGTGTGTGCGTGGGGCTTCATGTCTGCAAAAGAAAGGCGCACTTCATGGTTTTTCCAATGGTTGAGAACCAGCGCCACCGCCATGCCGCACCACTGACCGATGACCGTGGCGACCGCCGCGCCCACAACACCCATCTTCGGACAGCCCAGCAGGCCGAAGATCATGATCGGGTCCAGAATAATATTTACCACGGCGCCCGTCATCTGGCTGATCATCTGGTAAACGGTTTTGCCGGTCACCTGTAAAATGCGCTCCATGGTGATCTCCACGAAGCAGCCAAGGGAAAAGATGGTCACGATCCGCATGTAATCCGCGCCAGCCTGCGCAATTTCCGGGTTGCTTGTAAATGCCGCAAGGAAAAGATCGCTTCCCAGCGCGCCGAAAATGGCAAAGGCAACAAAGCTCAGCAAAGTGACCAGAATACCGTTGTTCGCCACTCGGTTGGCCGCGTGATAGTTCTTTTCACCCAAACGGCGGGACAGCAGTGCGTTGATGCCCACCGCCGTGCCTACGGAAACGGCAATCATCAGGTTCTGCACGGGGAAAATCAGGCTGACGCTGGTCAGTGCGTTTTCGCTGACCATAGACACGAAAATGCTGTCCACCACGTTGTACAGAGCCTGCACCAGCATGCTCAGCATGATGGGAAAGGCCATGCTGGGCAAAAGTTTGTTGATCGGGCGCGTGCCCATGATGTTTTCCTGTCTGTTTTCCATAAATACTCCTCACTGATTGAAAAATAGAAAGCCGCACAAAAAGAGGAGCACCGCCCAAAGAGTCGGATGCTCCAAAGCGCGGTAAAAACCGCTTACTTGTCCATCAAACGGACATCTTCGCCAAAAAAGTTCAAGCACTCACAGTTCCCAAGCAGCCGGGACACGATTTTTTCCGTGTATCTGCGGTGCAGGTCAGCATCCAGTACGATGTTGCTGGTATAGATGGTGGGCAGCCGCCGGCAGACGCGGGTGTTCACCAGGCTGTAAAGACAACTGCTGACGTAAGGCGTCAGATATTCTGTGCCCAGATCGTCCAGAATCAGCAGCTGCGCATCGCATAAGGTTGTCAGTGTATCGTTGGTTTCATCACCGCGGAAATGTTCTTTTTCCATGGCATCAAAAGCGTTTTGCGCGCTGACATAGACTACGTTGAACCCCTTTTGCAGCACAGTATTGGCGATGGCCAGTGCCAAATGGGTTTTTCCCAGACCGGCATAGCCGTACAGATAGAGATTGGGATTTTTCAGTGTAAAGTGTTCCGCATAGTCTTTGCAGTAGTGGAAAATGCCTTCCATGTGCGCCCGGGCGGAGATGCCCAGCTCCGGCAGAATGCGGTCCGGATATTTCTTCAGATCAAATGTGGAAAAACTGCAAAGAGAAAGCGGAGACGCCTCGTTCACTTCCTGCTGGCACATTTCCTGAATCAAAGCCTGCACACACTGGCAGGGGCCGTTGGTAAGGCGGCCGGTATCCTGGCAAACAGGGCAGGTAAATGCCGGCTTTAACTGGGCGGGGTCGATCCCGTTTTCCCGCAGAAGCGAATCGATGGAATGCTCGCACGCGGCGGATTCCGCCAAAGCCTGATCTATCTGTGCCCGGTCCGCACCGCTTACGGAAAGCTGCGCGGCACGCAGCCCTGCCTGTGCACGCTGCTGTTCCAGCTGTTCCAACTGCGGCAGTTTTTCGCGCGCCGCCGCCCGGCGCTGGTCCGCCAGCGTCACGGCCTTTTGACGTCGTGTTGAAACAATGCCGAAGGCTCGGCGCATCATTTCCTGACGGGTCATGGCGAATCCCCTCCAATCTGCTTAAATACAGGCGCGCGGCGCGGCCCTTTGCCCAGAATGGATTTGGCGTTGGGATTGGTGGGCTGCACATTCTTAGCAGTCAGAGAACTGTCGTTGATCACGTCGCGCACAGTTTGATAGCCCTTGGAATGCCAGGCGCGCAGAATGCCGTTGACATACCGCACGCTGCTTTTTTCTCCTGCATAGGCAATGGCTTCGGCAATCATGTCTTCCTGATACTGAAAATCTTCGTACCAGGAAGCAATGGCACGCCGCTCGGCCTTGGTGAACTTGGCATCTGCCAGATGAAACAGTCGTGCGACTTCCGCTTCCCGCTGCGAGCGAAGCGCCAGCAGTTTGAGATAGCGCTCGGCAGCTTCCACCGTGTCGATTCCCTCTGCCTGCCAGCCCAAAAGCGCGCGTTCGATGTAACGGGCGCTTCGCTTGCCGAGCGAGACAAAATGCGCCACTCCCAGCAGAATGAAATCCACCGGAAGACCGTCCGCCACATACAGGGAGACCAGAATATTGGTGTCTGACTGCGTAATCACGCCGCCCATCAGGCGCTGACATTCCTGCACCAGTGCCGCAATGGACGGATCGTTGCGGGCTGCCGCCGTCACTTCCGGTGTGGTCATATGGCTGCGGGCCGCGCTGGCACCGGCAATGTCTCCCGCGGGCACATTGCTCTCTTCACAGCTTTCCAAAAGGCCGGCGCCCTTCCAGAACAACAGCGCTTCCCGCGCTTTTTCCACGCTTTTCAGGCGAAGTTCGCGGGCAAGGCGGGCCGGGTCGGTCTCTCCGGTGGCAATCACCATCAGGGCAACCCGAAGCCAGTCATCCTCCAGCTGGGGAAGTTTGGCGACAACCAGCTGCGGCACAGCAATGCTGTCTCCAAGATTTTTACACAACCGATACGGCACACAACTCCCCCTTTCATTTTTAGGCGTATATAATACTATAACATACATTTGCCCGGTTTGAACAGTCCTTTTGCAACGGAATCAGCAGGTTTTTCAGCCGGCAACACACAATAAAAACGAGGGACCGTTTGGTCCCTCGCGCTTCTCAGCGCACACGCACTTCCTTGATGTTGAACTCCCGCCCGCTGAGCAGTTCTTTGTCAAAACTGCCGCAGTCCGGACAGTAGCCTTTGTTTTCCACAATGGGGAATGTGACGCCGCAGTTCCGGCAGCGGCCCACGGCGGGGATGATGTTCATCTCCAGCTTTGCATCCCGCAGAAGCGGTCGCTCCCGGGCCGCCGGAAAGCAGGATTCAAAGTAATGCGGCACTACCGAGGAAATTTCGCCGATCTCCATTACCACGGTATCCACGGCCTCCACGTTTTCATCCGCCAAAGCCTCTTCAATGACCTTGGCCATTTCAAACACCAGACCCAGCTCGTGCATGAGAAGGCCTCCTTTTATTCGTTGTTTCCGGACACGGCGTCCTTTACGGAGCGCACGGCGATTTTGCCTACCCGCTTGATCATGTTGGGAGTCAGTTTCAGGGGAATGCCTTCGAAGGTATTGTACTCCACATGATATTTTTTGACCAGATGAATCGCGTCAAATTTGCATTTGGTGGTGCACTGCCCGCAGCCGATGCACATCTCCTGGTTCAGCTGCACCGCGCCGCAACCCAGGCAGCGTTCGGTCTCGCGTTTCATCTGCTCTTCGGTGAAGGTGCAGCGGTCATCGGTAAAGCTTGCGGCGGCCTCTTTTTTGCGCAGCGGGCGCTGGCGCGGCATGCGGTCAAAGCTTTCCAGATCCGCCGCGGCTTTGTCGAATTCTTTATAAATCCGGCGGTCCCGGCCGGCGGTCATGCTGACGCCTTCCCACACAAAGCGGTGAATGGAGATGGCTCCCTGTTTACCGGCGGCAATGGCATCAATGGCAAATTTCGGACCGGTGAAGCAGTCACCGCCCACAAACACGTCTTTCTGAGCCGTCTGATAGGTGAGAGGATCGGCCTGCGCGGTCCGGCCGCGGCCCAATTCCACGGCGCTGCCGTCCAGCAGGCTGCCCCAGCGAATTTCCTGACCGATGCTCAGCAGTACCCAGTCGGCCTCTACTGTGATGGTATCCTGTTCGTCGTACTGCGGCGCAAACCGGTGTTCGGCATCATAGACAGCGGTGCAGCGTTTGAACACCACGCCCTTGATGCGGCCGTTTTCCACCAGAAGCTCCTTGGGGCCCCACCCGTTGTGCACAGGGATGGATTCCGCCTCGGCCTCGGCAATCTCTTCTTCCAGCGCGGGCATCTCCTCACGGCTCTCCAGACAGTACATGTCCACAGAATCCACATTTTCCCGAACAGCCGTGCGGGCTACGTCAATGGCGACATTTCCGCCGCCCACCACGACCACGCGCCCGGACAGCGGTGTGGGATGGCCCAGACTGACCGAGCGCAGAAAATCCACGCCGGCTACAACGCCCTGTGCGTCTTCCTGCGCCAGCCCCAGCTTCCGGCCGCCCTTGGCGCCGATGGCCACATAAAAGGCCTCGAACCCCTCCTGCCGCAGCTGATCCAGCGTCACATCTTTGCCCACTTCCACACCTGTGCGGAAGACGACACCCAGTTCCCGCAGAATATCAATTTCCGCGTTGACGATTTCACGCCCCAGCCGGAACGCCGGAATGCCCATGGTCAGCATGCCGCCCAGAGTCTGCTCTTTTTCAAATACGGTCACGTTATAGCCATCCACCGCCAGGAAATAAGCACAGCTGAGGCCCGCCGGTCCCGCGCCGATGACAGCAATGGATTTGCCGTAGTCGTGCGCTTTTTCCGGTACAAACCGGTGTTCGGCGTTCAATTCCTGATCGGCGATGAATTTTTTGATCTCGTCCACGGCCACCGGTTCGTCCAGGCCGCCGCGTGTGCAGGCACTCTCACAGCTGCGGGGGCAGATGCGGCCGCACACAGCGGGGAAGGGATTCTCCTTTTTAATGAGTTCCAGAGCCTCCCGGTACCGGCCCTGGGATGCCAGCTTGATGTATCCCTGTACGGCGATGTGTGCAGGGCAGGCGGTCTTGCAGGGAGCGGTGCCCTCCGGGGTCACATCCTCGCGCGTTTCGCGGTAGTTTACGTTCCAGTGCTTGTCGGTCCACACATGATCACGTGGAGAGAGCATCTCCGGCTGTTTGGGGGTCTCACACAGCTTTTGACCCAGCTTCAGCGCGTTGACCGGGCAGTTTTCCACGCACTGTCCGCAGGCAACACACTTTTCGCTGTCTGTCTGCGCCACATAGTTGGAACGCACCATGTCCGGCGCATTGTAGTAGGCCGCATTGCGCACGGCATAGCAGCCGCATCCGCAGCAGTTGCAGATGGCATAGGTCTCCCCACCGTCAATGTTGGGCACGGAGTGCATCAGACCGTTCTCCTCGGCCTTACGGATGATCTCAAAGGCCTCTTCCCGGGTGATTTCCCGGGCACGCCCGGTGCGAATGCAGTATTCCGCGCCGGAGTTCAGCTGCAGGCACATATCTTTTTCCAGATGTCCGCAGCCCTGTCCCAGCAGGCGGCGGGAAGTGCGGCAGGAGCAGTCGGCCACAGCGAACCGCGTGCTTTTGTTGAGAATCGTGGCGACTTGCTCATACGGCACGCTGTGGCTGTCACCGTCAATGGCGCTCTGAATGGGAATGACGCGCATGGGGGATGCACCCACCGGAAGTTTGGGCGAGAGCAGTTCTCCGCGAAGGCGGGCGTACTCCTCAAATGCCGCGGGGATTTCCGGGTGCTTTTCACACTGGGCGCGATTGTTCATCATTTTTTCCATGACGCCGGGCACGAATACCGGCAGCTCGAACACATCCACACCGTTTTCCGAGTGGAAAATAACCACGCCCACCTCCGTGAGCCGGTCCATCTGCTTTTTGGTCTCTT
>CALXIP010000088.1 GCA_944388395.1 uncultured Ruthenibacterium sp. | reverse complement strand
TTTGCTGCTGAAACCAACTGGTATAACGGAGGAGACCGTGCATGACTACACAGGAAATTGTATCCAAGCTTTGGAACCTCTGCAATGTGCTGCGGGATGACGGCATTACCTATCACCAGTATGTCACAGAGCTTACTTATATTCTGTTTTTGAAGATGGCCAAGGAGACCGGTGCAGAAAGCCAGATTCCCGCCGCCTACCGTTGGGATGAACTCACCGCCAAAAGCGGCATCGATCTGAAGAAGTTCTATAAAGAGCTGCTGGCTCATCTGGGTGAAAACTGCACCGGTCGGGTGCGGGAGATCTACCAGGGCTCCGCCACCAACATCGACGAGCCCAAGAACCTGGAAAAGATCATTACCACCATTGACGGCCTGGACTGGTACTCCGCCCGGGAAGAGGGGTTGGGTAACCTGTATGAAGGGCTGTTGGAGAAGAACGCCAACGAGAAAAAGTCCGGCGCGGGCCAGTACTTTACCCATCGCGTCCTCATTGATGTGATGACCCGGCTGATGAAGCCCCAGCCCGGCGAGCGGTGCAATGACCCTGCCTGTGGCACCTTCGGCTTTATGATTGCCGCCCATCGGTATGTCAAAGAACACACCGACGATTTTTACGATCTGGATGCAGATCAGGCGAAGTTTGAGCGGGAAGAGGCCTTCACCGGCTGTGAATTGGTTCACGACACCCACCGTTTGGCCCTGATGAATGCCATGTTGCACGACATCGACGGTCAGATTTTGCTGGCCGACACCCTGTCCAACCAGGGCAAATCCCTCCACGACTTTGATCTGGTGCTCACCAATCCACCTTTCGGCACCAAGAAGGGCGGCGAGCGTGCCACCCGGGATGACTTCACTTTCCCCACTAGCAACAAGCAGCTGAACTTCCTCCAGCACATCTACCGCAGTCTGAAGGCCAACGGCAAGGCACGGGCTGCTGTGGTGCTGCCGGACAATGTGCTGTTTGCTGACGGAGACGGCGAGAAAATCCGCTGCGACCTGATGGACAAGTGTAATCTGCATACCATTCTCCGCCTGCCCACCGGCATTTTCTACGCCCAGGGCGTCAAGACCAATGTGCTGTTCTTTACCCGTGGCAAGAGCGATAAGGGCAACACCAAGGAAGTCTGGTTCTACGACCTGCGCACAAATATGCCCAGCTTTGGCAAGACCACCCCGCTGAAAACCGAGCATTTCGCGGACTTTGAGAAGGCTTATGAGGCCGAGGACCGTTATGCCGTGCAGGACGAGCGATGGAGCGTCTTTACCCGGGAGCAGATCGCGGAAAAGGGCAACAGCCTGGACCTGGGCCTCATCCGGGATGACTCGGTGCTGGACTACAACGATCTGCCCGACCCGGCAGAGAGCGCTGAGGAGGCCGCCGCCAACCTGGAAGAGGCCGTTGACCTGCTGATGAGCGTGGTGAAGGAGCTGCGGGCGCTGGAGGTGCGGGATTGATGGCGAGAGGAAAGAAAAAAGAAACCCTAACTCCCGAAGAGCGCTTACAGGCTGCAATGGTGCCGGAGAGCGAGCAGCCGTACAAGGTGCCAAAGAATTGGTGCTGGGTTTATTTGCAAACTTTATGTGAAATACCTATCACTGATGGAACACATAAAACGCCCAAATACAGTAATAAAGAAAATGGTATTCCATTTGTTTCAGCTAAGGATGTAACAAAAGGATATATTGATTGGTCAAATATAAAATATATTACAAAAGAATTGCATGAAGAATTGTACCAGCGACTAGCACCCCAAATTGACGATGTTTTGTTAGCGAAAAATGGTACAACTGGCGTAGCGGCTTTAGTGGTAGATAACTATATATTTGATTTGTATGTTACGCTTGCAGTTTTACGACCTAACAAAAAATTGATAAGTCCTCGCCATCTATATTACTTAGTAAATAGCCCTGTAGCTAAAATCCAATTTGATACACATTTAACTGGAATAGGTGTTCCAAATCTTCATTTGCGGGATATAAAAATTACTTCTTTTCCACTTCCTCCCCTTCCTGAACAGCAGCGCAGTGTTGACCGCATTGAAAGCCTGTTTGCCAAGCTGGACGAGGCCAAGCAAAAGGCGCAGAATGTGCTGGACGGCTTTGAAACCCGCAAAGCCGCCATTCTACACAAAGCTTTCACCGGCGAACTCACCGCCCAATGGAGAAAAGAGCATGGTGTGGGGATGGAGAGTTGGGAAAATAAGGAGCTTTGGCAACTTGCTAAAGAGATAAAGGCTGGTGGAGATAAACCAGACGACTTTACAGAAGAAGCAGACGAAACACATAATATTCCGGTTGTAGCGAATGGTGTTGTGGATGAAGGGATTGTTGGGTATACAGCCACAGCTAGATTTTCCGGAGAAACTGTTACGGTTGCTGGAAGAGGAACAATTGGTTTTTCGGTTTATAGAACGTATGCATTTTTTCCTATTGTTCGCTTAATCGTGATTCAACCAAAAGATTTTGTGAAGGCAGCGTATATTAAGTATGCTTTTGATGCTTTTCCGGAGAGTGGAACAGGATCGAGTATTCCTCAATTAA
>CALXIP010000087.1 GCA_944388395.1 uncultured Ruthenibacterium sp. | reverse complement strand
GGACGGCCAGTGCGCCAGCCAGATCCAGATGGGTTCCGCCTGGTGGTTCAACGACACCAAGACCGGCATGGAGAAACAGCTGACCGACTTCGCCAACCTGGGCGTTCTGGGCAACTTCATCGGCATGCTGACCGACTCCCGCAGCTTCCTGAGCTACACCCGTCACGAGTATTTCCGCCGCATCCTGTGCAACTGGATCGGCAACCTGGTGGAGAACGGCGAGTACCATGCCGACATGGAGACGCTGGGCCAGCTGGTAGAGGACATCAGCTACAACAACACCGTGAAATTCTTTGGTTTTGACGTTTGATGCTTTTTGTTGGGGGGAAATGCAATTATGAACAAACTGTCTTACAAAACTCTGGAGCAGATGGGTTATGACGGCTATCTGCTGAAGGACGCGC
Organism: uncultured Ruthenibacterium sp.; assembly: GCA_944388395.1. GTDB lineage: Bacteria > Bacillota > Clostridia > Oscillospirales > Ruminococcaceae > Ruthenibacterium > Ruthenibacterium komagatae. Next base: position 4,305 of record CALXIP010000087.1, on the reverse strand, counting down.
CCGAAAAAGTGCTGCAGTTCGGCGAGGGCAACTTCCTGCGCGCTTTCGTGGATTATTTCTTTGACATGGCCAACGAAAAATGCGGCTTCAACGGCAAAGTGGTGCTGTGCCAGCCCATCGCCCCGGGCCTGTCCAAAATGATCAACGAGCAGGAGGGCCTGTACACGCTGTATCTGCGCGGCTTTGAAAACGGCCAGAAGGTCAACGCCAAGCGCATCATCTCCGCGGTGTCCCGCTGCATCAATCCTTATGAGGATTACAAGGCACTGCTGGAGTGCGCCCACAACCCCGACCTGCGTTACCTGGCTTCCAACACCACCGAGGCCGGCATCGCCTACGACCCGGCGTGCAAATTTGACGACGAGCCGCCCGCATCCTTCCCCGGCAAACTGACCCGTTTCCTGTACGAGCGCTTTGAGGCCTACGGCAAAGAGAAGGGCAAAGGCTTCGTGATCCTGTCCTGCGAGCTGATCGACAACAACGGCCAGGAGCTGCGCAAATGCGTGCATCAGTACATCGACCAGTGGGGCCTGTCCGAGGAGTTCTCCAAGTGGGTGGACGAGGAAAACCTGTTCTGCTCCACGCTGGTGGACCGCATCGTCACCGGCTATCCCCGCGCCGAGGCGGCTGCCCTCAACGAGGAAAACGGCTACGAGGACAACCTGCTGGATACCGGCGAGGTCTTCGGCTTCTGGGTCATCGAAGGTCCGGAATGGCTGGAAGAGGAACTGCCGTTCAAGAAAGCCAACCTGCCCATCCTGGTCACCCGTGACCACACCCCCTACAAGAAACGCAAAGTGCGCATCCTGAACGGCGCGCACACCACCATGGTCCTGGCTGCTTATCTGGCCGGCCAGAACATCGTGCGCAACTGCATGCAGGACGAGGTCATCAAGGGCTTCATGAACAAGGCTCTGTATGAGGAGATCATCCCCACGCTGACCCTGCCCAAAGAGGAGCTGATGGAGTTTGCCGCCGCCGTGGCCGACCGGTTCAACAACCCGTTCATCGATCACGCGCTGCTGTCCATCGCTCTGAACTCCACCTCCAAGTGGAAAGCCCGCGTAATGCCCAGCTTCAAGGCTTATGTGGAAAACGAAGGCAAGCTGCCCGCCTGCCTGACCATGAGCCTGGCTGCTTACATCGCGTTCTACTCCTGCAATGTGCAGAGCCTGAACGACGAGGCTCTGATGTGCAAACGTCCCGCCGGCGACGAGTACGCCGTGAAGGACGACCGTCCCGTGCTGGAGTTCTACTATGCTCATAAGGACGACGACGCCAAGACCCTGGCGGAGGCCGTTCTGTCCAACGAGAGCTTCTGGGGCGAGGATCTGACCAAGGTTGCCGGCCTGACCGAGGCTGTGACCCGCGATCTGGAGACCATCCGCACCGAAGGCGCTTATGCGGCTATGAAGAGCGTACAATAAACCTGTGCAGAAAGGGGCCGCCGCGCGCTGCGGCGGCCCCTTATTTTCAGAGAAAAGGAGCATTTCCATGACGAAACTCATCCAGATCTCCCCCGCCGACAACGTGGCGGTAGCCCTGCATCCGGTGGCAAAAGGCGAGGAGTTCGCCGGCGTTGTGGCCGCCGAGGATATTCCCCAGGGCCATAAAATGGCGCTGCGCCCCATCGCGCAGGGCGAAAACGTGGTCAAATACGGCTTTGCCATCGGCCACGCCACCCAGGACATCGCCCCGGGCGCCTGGGTGCATGTGCACAACACAAAAACCAATCTGTCCGAAGAGGGCGAATATACCTATGAACCCGCCGTGGTCCCCGTGGAGCCGCAGGCCCCCGAGACCTTCCAGGGCTTTTTGCGGGACGACGGCCGCGCCGCCATCCGCAACGAGATCTGGGTCATTCCCACGGTGGGCTGCGTCAACGGCGTGGCGCAGAAGCTGTGCCGCGACAACCAGCACCTGGTCAAGGGCAGTGTGGAAGGCCTGTACACCTTCCCGCATCCCTTCGGCTGCAGCCAGATGGGCGACGACCACGCCCAGACCCGCAAGCTGCTGGCCGCGCTGACCCGCCACCCCAACGCGGGCGGCGTGCTGGTGCTGAGCCTGGGCTGTGAAAACCTGACCCATGAGCAGTTCCTGGAAGAGCTGGGCGACTACGACGAAAACCGCGTCAAATTCCTCACCTGCCGGGACGTGGAGGACGAGTTTGAAGCGGGCGCCAAGCTGCTGGCCGAGCTGGCCGAATACGCCGGCAAGTTCCAGCGCCAGCCCATCCCCGTGTCCGAGCTGGTGGTGGGCATGAAGTGCGGTGGCTCCGACGGGCTGTCCGGCATCACCGCCAACCCCACGGTGGGTGCGTTCAGCGATCTGCTGATCGCCCGGGGCGGCTCCACCGTGCTCACCGAGGTGCCCGAGATGTTCGGCGCCGAGGGCATCCTCATGAACCGCTGTGTCAACAAAGAAGTGTTCGACAAAGCCGTGAAGATGATCACCGACTTCAAGCACTATTTCACCAGCCACAACCAGGTGGTGTACGAGAACCCGTCCCCGGGAAATAAAAAGGGCGGCATCACCACGCTGGAGGACAAGAGCTGCGGCTGCGTGCAGAAGGGCGGCACCGCCCCCATCGCGGACGTGATCGGCTACGGCGACCCCGTGGTCACCAAGGGCCTGAACATGCTGTCCGGCCCGGGCAACGATCTGGTCAGCGCCACGGCCCTCACCGCTGCGGGCGCCCACATGATCCTGTTCACCACCGGCCGCGGCACCCCCTTCGGCGCACCGGCCCCCACGGTGAAAATTGCCACCAACACCCAGCTGTTTGAGAAGAAGAGCGGCTGGATGGACTTCAACGCCGGCCCCGTGGCCGACGGCGAGCCCATCGCCCAGGCGGGCCAGCGCCTGCTGGAAAAGGTCATTGCCGTGGCCAGCGGCGAGCGGACCAAAACCGAGCAGCAGGGCTACCGGGAGATCTCCATCTTCAAGGACGGCGTGGTGCTGTAATCGTTCCGCACTGCGGAAAGTTTTGCCGTGCCGCCGGAAAAATGCTTTCCGGCGGCGCGTTTGTTTGTTATACTGAAACCAGGAAAACCAGGCCGGCCCGGCCGCGCCGGCCGCTAGATACAGGAGGGACCGATCATGGAGAAAAAGGCCTTCGATTTGCTTACGTTTGGAGAGATCATGCTGCGTCTGTCGCCGCCGCGCCACGCCCGCATTGTGGACGGTGACGTGTTTGAAAAACGCGCCGGCGGAGCCGAGCTGAACGTGGCGTCCGGTGTGGCGCTGCTGGGCCTGCGCACGGGCATCATCTCCCGTCTGCCCCAGAACGAGCTGGGCACCTTTATCAAGAACCGCATTCGTTTCGTGGGCGTTTCCGACGACTTTTTGTGCTACGACGACAGCCCCTCGGCCCGTCTGGGCATCTATTATTACGAGATGGGCGCCGCGCCCCGCAAGCCCACCATTGTGTACGACCGGTTCAACGCTTCGGTGTGCGGCATTACGCTGGAGGACATTCCCGAAGAAGCCTTTTCTTCGGCCCGGATGTTCCACCTCAGCGGCATCAGCCTGGCGCTGGGCACCCGGGATGTGGCCATTCAGGTGCTGAAAAAGTTCAAGGAGCACGGAGCCAAAATCTCCTTTGACGTGAACTACCGCGCCAACCTGTGGGGCGAAGACGAGGCCCGTGAAACCATCCAGAGCATTCTGCCCCTGGTGGATGTGCTGTTTGTCTCCGAGGAGACCAGCCGCCGCATGTTCCACAAAACCGGCGAGCTGCACGATATCATGAAGAGCTATGCTCAGGAGTATGGCGTGAAGATCGTGGCCACCACCCAGCGCACGGTCATCAGCCCCCGCAAGCACAACTTTACCTCGGTCATCTACTCCGCCAAGGAGGACCAGTTCTACACCGAGGCCCCCTATACCAACATCGACGTCATCGACCGCATCGGCTCCGGCGACGCATACGTGGCGGGTGTCCTGTTCGGCCTGCTGAAATACGACGATCCCCACAAGGCCATGCAGTTCGGCAACGCCACTTCCAGCGTGAAGAACACCGTGCCCGGCGATTTGCCGTCCTCCGACTTCAAGGAGATCGACCGCATCATCCGGGAGCACAATGCCACCGGTCCGGTCAGCGAGATGAACCGCTGAACCTGAAAAAAGCGCATCCGCACAGCGGATGCGCTTTTCAGCTTGTCGAAAAAGGTCACCGATCGGTGGCCTTTTTGTCGTATAAAGGGAAGAAATGCGGTATAATGGAGCAGGGTGAGAAAAATGCTGGTAAAGAACGCAGAAAATCGAGGACAGCTGGAATTCGTGAGTTTGGAAGAGATGGTGCCG
>CALXIP010000086.1 GCA_944388395.1 uncultured Ruthenibacterium sp. | reverse complement strand
GTCACAGCGCCGTTCAGCATGAACTTCATGTTGCCGGTGCCGGAGGCCTCAGTGCCGGCCAGACTGATCTGCTCGGACACCTCGCTGGCGGGCATCAGCCGCTCGCTGGTGGTCACGCAGTAGTCCTGAAGATAGACCACACGCAGTTTTTCGCGCACGGTGGGGTCCGCGTCGACCAGCGCGCCCAGCTTGCAGATCAGGCGGATCATCTGTTTGGCCATGTAATAGCCCGGCGCGGCCTTGGCGCCGAAGATGTAGGTCTTGGGCGTAAAGTCGGCGTTGGGGTTGTTTTTCAGGTACAGGTACTGGGCCGCGATGTTCAGCGCGTTCAGGTGCTGGCGCTTGTACTCATGCATGCGCTTGACCTGCACGTCGAAGATGCTGTGGGGGTCGATCACCTGCCCGGTCACTTTTTCCAGATGCTGGGCGAAAATCACCTTGTTCTGATCCTTGACCTGGCCCAGTTTCTCCAGAACGGTCTTGTCCTTGGCGAAAGCCGCAAAATCCTTCAGCTTGCTGGCGTCCTTTTTGAATCCGTCGCCGATGGTCTCGCTCAGCAGGTTGGTCAGGCCCGGGTTGGAGGCCAGCAGCCAGCGGCGGTAGGCAATGCCGTTGGTCACGTTGGTGAACTTCTTGGGCGCATACAGGTAGTAGTCGTGGAACACGCTCTGCTTGATGATCCCGCTGTGCAGCTTGGAAACACCGTTGATGGTGTGGCACACATAGCAGCAGATGTTGGCCATGCGCACCTGGTTGTCGCCCAGAATGGCCATGTAGTTGATTTTGCCCCAGTCGTCGTGGAACACCTGCTGCAGGTCCGCGCGGCAGCGGCGGTCCATTTCCTCGCAGATCTGATAGATGCGGGGCAGGGTCTTTTTGAAGATGTCGATGTTCCACTTCTCCAGCGCCTCGCTCATCACGGTGTGGTTGGTGTAGGCGAAGGTGCGGTGGGTGATGTCAAAGGCGTGCTCCCAGGTGAAGCCGCACTCGTCCAGCAGAATGCGCATCAGCTCGGGAATGGCCAGGGTGGGATGAGTATCGTTGATATGAATGGCGATCTGGTCGGGCAGATTGTCCAGCGTGGCGTACTGGGACAGGTGGTTCTTCACAATGTCGCCGATGGATGCGGCGCTGAGGAAATACTGCTGGCGCAGACGCAGGATCTTGCCTTCCACATGGTTGTCGTTGGGGTACAGCACCTTGCTGATCAGCTCGGCGTTGGCGCTTTTGTTGATGGCGTTGCCGTACTGGCCGGCGTTGAAGCTGCTCATGTCAAAGCCGGGGGATTTGGCCTTCCACAGACGCAGCTGAGACACGCCCTTGGAATCATAGCCCGCCACATACATGTCGTAGGGCACGGCGATGACGCTGGAATAGTTCTTGTGGGTCACGCTGTGATAGGTGCCCTCCCAGCTCTCTTCGATCTCGCCGTCGAACTTGACTTCCACCGCCTGGTCAGGATGGCTCTTCAGCCAGACGCTGCCGCCGGGCAGCCAGTTGTCGGCGTGCTCTTCCTGCCAGCCGTCCACGATCTTCTGCTTGAAGATGCCGTACTCGTACAGGATGGAATAACCCGTGCCGGGAATGCAGTCCGTGGCAAGACCGTCCAGATAGCAGGCGGCCAGGCGGCCCAGACCGCCGTTGCCCAGGCCGGCGTCCGGCTCCTGGTCATAGATGTTTTCCAGTTTGATGTCGTGCTTTTTCAAAACGGCCTCCGCCGCCTCGTTCAGCCCCAGGTTGAACAGGCTGGTCTTCAGGCTGCGGCCCATCAGAAACTCCATGCACAGATAGTACACCTGTTTGCTGCCGGTGCCGTAAGTGCGGGCCATAAACTCCTTGCGCTTGCGGCTGAGCATGCCGCGCACGATCAGGGCAAGAGCACGGTACAGCTGCTCGTCGGTGGCAGAGGCAATGTCAATGGCGAATTCGCTGAAAAGCTTATCCTCCAGCATCTTTTCAAAAGATTTGGCGGTGATCTTGGTCTCCAACTTCATCTACTCCCACTTTGTATAATTTCAAAAACTCATCGTTTGAGTGCATCAAAGCACTTTTATTATAGTATTTTAGGCGGCCGGATTCAATAAAAACACTTTTTTTATGACCTTTTTTCAAAAATCCACTTTTTATCTTTGAAGATTTCGTATATAATAGGGAAGAAACGACGGCAGAATGGGCGAGGTGTCCCCATTGGCCGCCCGACTACTTATTTTTAGAAAAGGGGTTTTCACATGCCTGCCAATAAAATCAAATTGGAGATCTGCGGTTCGAGCTATGTGATCGCTACCACCGATACGGAGGAGTACGTCTTAAGTCTTGCGGAAAAACTGGACGCCGACATGAACCAGATGATGGTCAACAACCCGACGGCCTCCGTGGCGACGGCCGCGGTCATCACCGCTTTGGGATATTTGGACGAATTGAAAAAAAGCACCAGCGGCGCCGACAACATGCGCGCCCAGATCAAGGACTATCTGGAGGACGCGGCCAAGGCCAAGCTGGCAGCCGAAGAGGCGCGGCGTGAGGTGGAGCGCCTGCGCCGTGAGCTGGGCTACTTGAAAGAGCAGAAGTAATGCCGTTTCAGAGGAACAACCGGCCTGAGATTCTGGCGCCTGCCGGCAATGCCGACATGCTCCGCGCGGCAGTGTGCGCGGGAGCGGACGCTGTGTATCTCGGGCTGTTGCATTTTAACGCCCGCCGGTCCGCCGGCAACTTTTCCGCCGCAGCCTTGTGCGAGGCCGCGGCTTTTTGTCATGCCCGAAATGTGAAAGTATACGTCACGCTGAACACCACCCTGTATCCCGCCGAGCTGCCCGGCCTGGAGCAGGCTGTGCGGGACGTGGCCGCCGCCGGGGCCGATGCGCTGATCGTGCAGGACCTGGCCGTGGCGCAGCTGGCAAAGCGGGTGGCGCCGGGTCTGGCGCTGCACGGCTCCACTCAGATGAGCGTGCACAGCCTGGCCGGTGCGCTTCAGCTGCGGGACATGGGCTTTTCCCGGGTCATTCTCTCCCGGGAGCTGACGCTGGAGGAGATCCGCCACATCGCCGCAGAATGCGGCATTGAGGTGGAATGTTTTGTCCACGGCGCTTTGTGCATGAGCGTCAGCGGTCAGTGTTATATGAGCGCTTTCCTGGGCGGCCGCTCCGGCAACCGGGGCGCCTGCGCGGGCCCCTGCCGCCTTCCGTTCAGCGCCGGGCAGCCCGGGGCGTGCCATCTCAGCCTCAAGGATATGAGTCACATCGCTCACCTTCCGGCCATGGCACAGGCGGGCGTGGCCAGCGCGAAGATTGAAGGCCGTCTGCGCACGCCCGAGTATGTGGCCGCCGCTGTCAACGCCTGCGTGCAGGCACGGGACGGACAGGCCTATGACAAAGAATTACTACAAGATGTATTTTCTCGCTCCGGGTTTACAGATGGTTATCTCATCGGACGCCGGGACGGACAGATGTTCGGGGTGCGTACTGCTGAGGATGCGGCCGCAGCCCGGCAGGCCATTCCCCGTCTGCGGGAGCTGTTCCGCAGAGAGCGTTCCTCTGTGCCGGTGCACCTGCGGCTGACACTGGAAGAGGACGGGGCCCGGCTGACCGTTCGGGACGAGGACGGTCATGTGGTGGAGAAAAGAGGAAACACACCGCCTGTCCCGGCACAGAAAGATCCGGCCGAGGCCTATCGCCGCGCGCTGGAAAAAACCGGCGGCACACCTTTTTATGCCGCGGAAATGGAATTGGAAAACGCCGGGGCCTTTGTGCCCGCGGGCGAAGTGAACGGGCTGCGCCGGGACGCGCTGGAGCAGCTTCTTCAGATGCGGCAGGCGCCGTGCCCGCTGCCCTGCACGCAGGAGCACGTGTCGGTGCAGCCGCCGCGCCCGGCGGACAGCCGGGGGCTGGTGCTGCGGCTGGAGAGCACCGGGCAGCTGCCGGATGCGCTGCCGGAGCAGGTGGCGTGGATTTCCGTGCCGCTGGACCAGTGGCAGCAGGTGCCGGAGCCGCTGCGCGCAAAAACCTGGCTGGAGATTCCCCGGGTGCTGTTCGGCCCGGCGGAAGAGCGGGCGGCCCGGCAGCTGCAGGCTTGTGCGGAGCAGGGATTTGCCGGCTGTGTGGCGCAGAACATCGCCCATTTCCGCCTTGCACAGGGAATGCCTGTGGCGGGCGGCTTCGGGCTGAATGTGACCAACCAGCTGGCGGCCCGGGCCTATGAGGCTTTGGGGGCGCAGGCCCTGACGCTCAGTCCGGAACTGACCGCGTCGGAGATGGCGCGGGCCGGAGGCGACCGGCCGCGGATGGCGTTGGCCTATGGCCACATGCCGCTGATGCTCACGCGGGCCTGCCCGCTGCACAATGTGCACACCTGTGCGGGCTGCTCGCGCAAAGGGGAGCTGGAAGACCGCAAGGGCGTCCGCTTCCCGGTGCGCTGTTCCGGTCCGGACGGCGCGCGCACGGTGTACAACCCCGTGCCCATTTATATGGGAGATAAGCCCGGCGCACTGCCGGTGGAGTGGGAAGTTCTCTACTTTACCACGGAAGAGCCGGAACGGGTGCGCCAGGTGCTGGATTTGTTCTGCAGCCGTCGCCCCTTTGATGGGGCCTTCACCCGGGGACTGTACTTCAAGGGTACGCAGTAACGCCGGAGAAAAGGAGAGAAAAATGGTTTTAAAGTTAAAAAAAGTGCGTCCGGGCGCTGTTCTTCCCGGAAGAGCTACCCCGGGAAGCGCCGCGGTGGACTTGCGTGCCGTGTGCGGGGACGAGGGCGTGCACCTGGAACCTCTGGGCCGTGCCGTCATTCCCACGGGCATCGCCATCGAACTGCCCGGCCCCGAGACCGTGGCGCTGGTCTTTGCCCGCAGCGGCCTGGCTGTGCGGGAGGGCCTGGCGCTTTCCAACGGTGTGGGCGTCATTGATTCCGATTATCGGGGCGAGATCTGCGTGGGGCTGGTCAACCTGTCGGACAAGCCGTACACGGTGCAGAACGGCGAGCGCATTGCACAGCTGGCCGTGATGCCTGTTCTGATCCCGCAGATGCTGGAAGTGGAGCAGCTGGGCGAGACACAGCGGGGCCAGGGCGGCTTCGGCTCCACGGGAAAACAGTAAAAGGGGAGACAAACAATGAAGTTGAAACGCACGTTTCTGTTGTGGTTTTTCATTTTGGCGGGGATCGTGCTGGGCGCCATGCTGGCGGCGGTGTGTAAAAACGTGTCGTTTTTGAGCTGGCTGTCCTATTATCAGTCCATCGGGTTTAATGCCGACGCGCCCTTTGTGCTGGACCTGTCCGTCATCAAGCTGTCCTTTGGCTTCTCCATGGGCATCAGCGTAGCGCAGATCTTTACCATTGCGGCGGCCATTTTCCTTTACAATAAGACCAATCTGCGCTGAGGAGGGACCGTGGATGAAGCTTGTGCTGGCTTCGGCCTCGCCCCGGCGGCGGGAACTGATGGCGCTGGCCGCACCCGCGTATGAGGTGTGCGTCAGCGATGTGGACGAAAGCGCGCTGACCGCGCCGGACCCGGCCGCCCTGGCGCAGGTGCTGGCCGATGCAAAATGCGCGGCGGCCGCGGCTTTGCGCCCCGGTGATGTGGTGGTGGGCTGCGACACGGTGGTGGATGTGGACGGCCAGGTGCTGGGCAAACCCCGGGACCGGGAAGACGCCCGCCGCATGCTGGACAGCCTCAGCGGCCGGACGCATCGGGTGCACACGGGGGTGTGCATTCAGGCACCGGGCGAGCAGCGGCATTTCTGCGTCACCACCGAGGTGGAATTCTGGCCGTTGGATGCGGCTGAGCGGGATGCCTATCTGGACAGCGGCGAGCCTTACGACAAGGCGGGCGGATACGGCATCCAGGGCGGCGCGGCCAAATTTGTGCGCGGCATTCGGGGCTGCTACTTCAATGTGGTGGGGCTGCCGGTGTCTCAGGTGCACCGCGCTTTGCGGAGTATGGCCTGCTGGCAGGCCCTCGGGTTTGACGAATCCGATTGAATTTGTATGATTTTGTGTGAAGTGCTGAAAAAAAGTGTTGTGCAGTTCTCTTTTTTGTGATATGCTGTAAAAGTAGGCATGATAGGAGGTACTGTCACTTCTTGTCATGGAGGGGAAAGCATGGGTGCGAGAGTCATCATGGTGGCGTCCGGCAAAGGCGGCACCGGAAAAAGCACTGTGGCGGTGCTCACTGCCGGCCGGCTGGCTGCCCGCGGGCGGCGGGTGCTGCTGGTGGAACTGGACTCCGGCCTGCGCAGCGTGGACTATATTGCAGGGGTGTACGGCAAAACGGTCTACGATGTGGAAGATGTATTCTCCGGGCGGTGCGCCGCAGGCAAGGCCATTGTGGAAAGCCCGCTGTATCCGGATCTGTATGTGATCTCTGCGCCCTATTCGGGCGGCCGCGTGCGCGCCGCGGCACTGCAGGTTTTTGCAGAGCGCGCAAAACCGGTGTTTGACGATATCGTGCTGGACACGGCCGCAGGCATGGGCGCGCCTTTTGAGGCAGCCGCCGCTGTGGCGGACCGTGCGCTGCTGGTCATTACGCCCGACCCCGTTGCTCTGCGGGACGGGCACATTGTTTGTGATGCGCTGGCGGCCGGCGGGCTTCAGGATATCCGGCTGGTCATCAACCGGGTGCCGCCCCGGCTGGACGGGTGCGGCATACGCGATTTGGACGAGTGCATCGACACCGTGGGCGCGCAGCTGATCGGCGTGGTGCCCGAGAGTGCCGAGGTGCGTGCCGCAGGGGCAACGGGAACAGCCCTTGCACAGAAAAGTACGGCTTACCGCGTGTTTGACGCCATTGCAGCGCGTCTTTGCGGCGAGCAGGTTCCATTGATCGTGCGTTGACGTTTTCCATTATACATTCAGAGGAGATTGATCCACATGAACATTGCACTGATCGCACATGATGCGAAAAAAGAACTGATGGTCCAGTTCTGCATTGCGTACTGCCCAGTGCTGGCGCAGCATAATCTGACGGCGACGGGCACCACAGGCAAACTGGTCAGCGAAGCTACAGGTCTGCCCATTCAGCGCTGCCTGTCCGGCACGCACGGAGGCGACCAGCAGATTGCGGCGCGCATTGCCTGCAACGAGATTGACCTGCTGTTGTTTTTCCGTGACCCGATCACGGCAAAGCCTCATGAACCAAACGAGATGAACCTTCTGCGCCTGTGTGATGTGCACAACATCCCCATGGCGACCAACATCGCCACGGCAGAGGTTTTGATCCATGGTCTGGAGCGCGGCGATCTGGATTGGCGCAACATTGTCAATCCCCGTTGATCGTTTTAAAAAGGGAAAGTATGCGGTTGTGCCCTGTCCGTCGGGACAGGGCTTTTTTGTGAAGAAATTGCTTTTTCAGACCGTCCGTGTTACACTGAAACAAAGAATGGGGAGAGGTGAGAAACATGAAGTGTCCGGTTTGCTGCGAGAATTTTTCAGGGGAGCGGTGCCCGCATTGCGGCATGCGCATCAGCGGGTCACAGCAGCCGTTGTTCTCCGGTGAGGATGCCGGCCCGGTGGTTCGAAACGGAAAGGTTTCGCTGGCCGCGCTGGAGCGCAGGCAGGAGTCCGGCCGCAGAACCCGGCGGGTGCTGCTGACGATCGTGGGCGTTTTTGTGGTGATCGTGCTTCTCAGTTTCCTTCCTCTGCTTTTGAATACAGCTTCGCCGGTGCCGGAACCGGTGCGGGCGGAAGATCAGGCAGACGCCTGGATCACAAACCTGGAACTGGACCTGGAGCAGTGGGCGCAGGACTCCGGCAAAAATGCGATTTTCTTCTACATGGAAGATCCGGAGTGCATCAACGGCGTGCTGGATCAGGAAGGTCTGCTGCACTTGGCCGAGCAGGCGGCTGCGGGGGATACCGATGCGCTGGCGGCCTGGTACGAAGCGGAAGATCTGTGCCGGAATTTCTACGACGAGTGCCGGGTACAGCTGGACGGTATGGGGCAGGCGGAGCTGCCGCTGACGGCCTGGCTGGCGGATGCGGACAGCGGAGAATTGCTGCTGGGCGTGGATTCGTACGACATTTGGTACAGCTATTACGACGAACTTTTGAACGAACCGGTGGAATGAGAACGGAAAAAGAACGACCCCGGACGCAATCTGCGTCCGGGGCTGTTTTTCTTTGCCGGTCAGTCGATGACCGTCCGGGTGCGGCCGATGCCCACCACGGCAGCGGTCAGCTTTTTCCAGGACTGGCAGCCGCAGATGCCGTCGGCCGTCAGCCCTACAGCGCGCTGGAAGCCTTTCAGGGCGTTTTCGGTATTGGCGCCGAAAATGCCGTCCAGCGTGCGCGTGGAATATCCCAGGGCGTTCAGACCGTCCTGCAAAATCAGCACGTAGGTGTTGCGGCTGCCCCGGCGTACGGTGGGGTAGCCTGCGGTGGTGCCCGAACAGGCGGGCTTGCCGTACCGGCGGTCAAAATGGACCCAGCGGGGGGTCATGCTCAGCGGTTCCACATAGCCCCAGGCGCCGGTGGCCACCGCGGTGTTGTAAATTTTCTGGCGTTCGGCGCTGGACACATTCTGGCCCACGTCGAAGCTTACGCCGGCATAATGCTGGCTGGCCGTGCCGTGGCCGCCTTCCCAGATGCGCTTGAAGGCGTAGCCGATGTAAATGCCCTTGCCGTAGCTGCGCCGGGTCAGGTTCCATGCCTCCATGGCCGTGGTGGTGGTCCACAGCGTGGGGCTGTTGGACGAGCCGCGGAACTCACGCACACGCATGGTGTTGCCGTAGGCGTAGGGCATGGCGTCGTTTTCCGACAGGTTGTAAATCAGAAATTTGTTGTTGTACGCGTCATAGACAAAGATTTTGGCCATGGTTCATTCCTCCATCGAATAATAGTCGTAAATGGTGTCCCAGGTCAGGCGGTCCACAAGCCCCGTGACCGGCAGGCCGAACCCTTTCTGGAACTCCTTGACGGCGTTGTAGGTGGTTTTGTCCACGATGCCGTTTTCCGGCACAAACCAGCCGGCGCAGAACCGGGACGCGATCTCGTTCATGAACTGCTGCAGCTCCAGCACGGCGGAACCGGCGCTGCCGAAGGCCAGCACGTAGCCCGGATATTCGCCCACGGGGCGGTCCACGCCGGTGGGGTCGGCCGCCAGGCTGAGATAAATGATCACCATGGTGTTCCAGGTGGTCTCATCCATCACGCCGGTCTGCGGCAGGCTGAACTCCTGCTGGAAACTGCGCACCGAGGCGGCGGTCTCGGGGCCGTAGACGCCGGTCAGCCCGTCAATGGGCAGGATGGGGTCATAGAATACGCCGATATATGCCAGCATGAACTGTACAAATTTGACAATCTCGCCCTGGGACCCCTCCTGCAGATCATAGCCGGGATAGGCCAGCACACGCAGGTTCAGCATGGGGCCGTCCACGTTGCGCAGGGTGGTGAAGCGCTGGTAGATGCTGTCCCAGGTGGCACGGCCCACAATGCCGTCCACCGTCAGGCCAAACAGCTGCTGATAGGCGCGCACGGCTTTTTCTGTGGCAGCGCCGAAAACGCCGTCGTAAGCGATGACGGGAATCTCGGGGAAATAGGCGCTGAGCAGATACAGATAATACTGCACTTCCTTGACCGCCCGCCCGGTGCTGCCCACGCGCAGCGGCGTGCCGGGATACACGCCCGGCCGCTGGTCCGAAGTCAGCAGGCCATTGATCAAATCGGTGTACACTTCATAGATTTTGTTCCAGGTCAGCGGCCCCACCACGCCGTCCACGGACAGACCATAGGCGCTCTGGAAGGCGCGCACAGCCGCCTGGGTGGCCGCACCGAAGATGCCGTCCGCATTGATGGACGGGATGTTTTTGTTGGACCGGGCGATGATGCGCAGATAGAACTGCATCTGTTTGACCTCATTGCCGCGAGACCCTGTGCGCAGCGGTGTGCCGGGATACTGGCCGGGCTGCGTTACGCCCGGAGGCGCGACGTCCTCCTGAATGGACCGGTACTCCCCGTACAGGGTGTCCCAGGTGGCGCGGCCCACAATGCCGTCCACGGTCAGACCGTAGTGCGTCTGGAAGGCGCGCACAGCCGCCTGGGTGGCCGCGCCGAAGATGCCGTCCACATTTACCTTGGGAATGCTGGGCACATAGTCGGCGACCGTGTTCAGCCAGAACTGTACCTGTTCCACCGTATCACCGGTGCTGCCCACGCGCAGCGTACCGGGGAAGGTGCCGCTGACCAGACCGCCGGTGGGCTGTTCGCCTTCGCTGGTCAGTTCCGCCAGCTTTTTCACCGCCACGTAAATGTAGCTGATCTGGTACCAGGTGCTGCGGCCCACCACGCCGTCCTGCGTCAGACCGAACTGCTTTTGAAATTTTTTCACCACATCTGCGGTGCTTTGACCGTATACGCCGTCCACTTCCAGGGTGCCGAAGGATGGATAGTCCTTGGAAATGCGGTTCAGCTGCCGCTGGATCGTGCGCACGGCGTCGCCGGTGGAGCCGATGCGCAGGGGCGTGCCGGGATAGCTTTCGGGAATGTCGGCAATGTTGTCGGTGCGCACGATCTCCAGATTGTTGCCGTAGTAATATTTCAAAATTTCCAAAGCGGTTTTGCCACTTTCCGCCAGGGTCACGGTGCCCCACTGTTTCATGCCGCGGCATGTGACGGATTTTCCGTCGCAGTACTCGGTGAAATAGGGGTCGATGGTGCCGGGGCGCCGCACGTACGTGTCGAAAATTTCATCCACAATGCGGTCCATGGGCTCAAAGATGTCCCGGCCGTGCACATAGTACTGGTCGTAGCTGGTGGAGTTGGTGATCTGGAAATTGTATCCCTTGCTTTTGTACCATTCGGTAAAGACGCGGTTCAGCGCCAGGCTGATTTGAGCGTGGATGTTGGCGCGCAGCGCCTGTTCCGGCCAGGTGGGATAGATCTCGCTGGAGGCCACGTTTTTGATGTAGTCCCGGAAAGATACGGTCACGTTCTGGGCGCTGGCGGCAGGCCGGCCCAGGTGAACGGTGATCTTGTTGGGGATGACCGGGGTGGACAAGACCCGCGCGCGGCACTCCGTGATGGGGCTCTGACCCGACGAAGGACCGCCCGCGAACAGCTTGTGAACGGGGACGAGCGTGTCCTCCAGCGGTTCGGTGAGCAGGCGTGCGCCGTTCTGGTCCACCGAGGGAATCATATCCAGCGGCTGAAGACTGGTGATGGTGTCGAAAATTTGCACGCCTTTCACATCCACGGGAAGATAGCCCTGCTTTTCCGCGTGAATGTCGCAGGTGGCATAGGGAAGCGTTGTACTCTGCGGTTCCAGCGAGAGCGCTTTGGGCGGGCAGGAAATGGAAATCGCCTGGCTCAGGGCGGTGGAACCGGTGGAAAGCTGGGTTCGGGTGCCGTCGGAAAAGGTGACGGTCACCTGAACGTCCGGGACGGGATACGCCTCGGAAGCGGTGTAGCTTCGGAACTGGAGCATCCCGGTGCCGGTGTTTTGAATGGTGGCTTGCTCCATAAAAAACTCCTTTCTGAAACGGGCGGCAAAGGGCGGAAGGGCAGCGCCCGGACGTGTCGCCCGAAAGCGTCGCGGAGGCCCTGTACCTCAACCTATTCCGAAATTTGTCTGCCTGACACTGGCGCGGCCTCTTCCTTTTTCGGCGTTTTTGCGCTATACTGAAACAAATACGAAAAAGCTTGCATACAGGAGGCTTTTATGGAATTTATTTTGGAAAATGAAAATTTGCGCGTAACGGTGGAAAGCCACGGGGCGGAGCTTGTCAGCGTGGTGAACAAGCAGACCGGCGCGGAAATGCTCTGGCAGGCGGACCCTGCTGTCTGGGCGCGGCATGCGCCGGTCCTCTTCCCTTACTGCGGGCGCCTGAAGGATGGGGCGTTCACCTGCAAGGGCGTTCGGTATGAGGGTGGCCAGCACGGCTTTGCCCGGGACATGGAGCACACTCTGCGTCAGCAGGACGCGGACAGTGTCACCCTGTGCCTGGAAGCCAATGCCCTGACCATGAAGAAGTTCCCCTTCGCGTTCCAGTTCATCACCACGTACACGCTTGAGGGAAACACTGTTTCCCACCGCGTAGAGGTCATCAACGACAGCGATGAAGTTATGCCTTTTGGACTGGGATTCCACCCGGCGTTCCTGTGCCCCTTTGAAGAGGGAAAGGCCACCGGCGATTATGTGCTGCGGTTTGATGCGCCCCAGTCGCCTGTGGTGGTGGAGACCGGAGAGAAGGACGGCCTTGTGACCGGTCAGCGCCGTCCGCTGTTCCAGAACCAGACCGACATTCCCCTGACCGATACGCTGTTTGCCCATGACAGCATCTGCATGACGCAGCTGACCGCCCGCACGCTCTCCCTGGTGGAAAAGGTCACGGACCGCAGCGTGGATGTTCAGATCGAGGGATTCCCCTATGTGCTGGTCTGGAGCGTGCCCGGCCCGGTGAAGTTTGTGTGCATTGAGCCCTGGCACTCGCTGCCCGACGCCCGGGACACCGACGGCCGCTGGGAGGACAAGCCCGCCGCCGCCCGGCTGAATCCGGGTCAGCGGTTTGCCACAACCCTGAAGATGCGCTTCAACCGATAAACAAGAAACGCGCCCTGTTCCCGCGGGAACAGGGCGCGCTTTTTTATGCGGCAAAAAGCGCCCGCCGCTTTCAAAAGCGGCGGGCGCCGGGGTTTGTGCGATGGATCAGAACTCCAGCTCCATCAGGCGGGACAGGGCCAGAATGTAGATCTTCAGGCTCTGCAAAAGACGGGCCACGGGCACGCCCTCGTTGGCGCCGTGCATGGCTCCCACAAAGGCAGG
Organism: uncultured Ruthenibacterium sp.; assembly: GCA_944388395.1. Taxonomy (GTDB): domain Bacteria; phylum Bacillota; class Clostridia; order Oscillospirales; family Ruminococcaceae; genus Ruthenibacterium; species Ruthenibacterium komagatae. Next base: position 14,769 of record CALXIP010000086.1, on the reverse strand, counting down.
CATGGGTTCCTGGGGTTCTTCCATGCCGAAGCTGACCGCGTTTTCAAAGTGGCGGGCATAGGTGCCGCCACCCATGGTGAAGGGCTTTTTGTTCTGGCCGGTCACTTCGTTGTAGGTGTCGATCAGCGTGCGGATGGCAGGGGAGTCCGGCTCGATATAGAAGGGCACGGCGGGTTTTTCGCCCGCGAAGGAAGCGCCGAACCGGGCCGCAAAGGCGCTCAGCTTTTCGCACATCTCATCGGCGGTGATGCAGGTTGGATAACGAATGTCGATGGTCTGGCACAGCCGGCCGTCCCGGGTTTCCACTGTGCCGCCGATGCAGGTCAGCGGCGAGAACACCTTGTCTTCACAGTCAATGCCCGCAAACGAGCCGTCGGTCACGCGCAGCAGTTCGCGCTCCATGCGCAGCGCCGTGTTTTCCTCTTCCGAGCACAGGTCGTGGTCCAGCAGGTAGTCCACCACCAGCGCGATGGCGTTGACGGTCCCCTCGGGCAGAGAGGCGTGGCCGCCCTTGCCGTATCCGGTGATGCGCACCAGGCCCTCGCCCTCCTGTGTCACCTTCACACGGTCCGTTTCCGCAAGATCGGCCGCGTCGGCCTTGACGATGGCGAAAGCGCGGTCGGGTACCACGTTGGTGGCAACGCCGCCCTCCATCCGGACCAGGTTTCCGGTCAGGGCAGCGCTGGTAAATGTGCCGCCGTAGTGGCCTTTTTCGCCGTATCCCACCGGAAATTCTCCGTCCGGCGTGAAACAGAACGCGGGCTGCGGATAGCGGGACAGGTAGTAGTCCACATCTTCCATGCCGGTCTCCTCGGCGCAGCCCAGCAGGATGCGCAGCGTGTAGGGCAGCTCTTCGCCCTGCTCTTTGAAGAACTTGGCCGCATACAGCGTCAGCACCGCGGGGCCCTTGTCGTCGGCGGTGCCGCGGCCGATGACGTAGCCGTCCCGCTCCACCAAATCAAAGGGGTTTGAATCCCAGCCGTTGCCCTCGGGCACTACGTCCAGATGAGCGATGGTGGCGATTTGCTTTTCACTTTTGCCTGTGATCTGCGCATAGCCCATGTAGCCTTCGCAGTCGTGGGTCTCCAGCCCGAAACCGCGGGCCATGTCCAGGGCGGTGTCCAGCGCTTTGCGCACGTCGGCGCCGAAAGGCGCGCCGGGTTCGGGTGCGCTCTGCACGCTGGGAATGCACACCAGCGTCTTCAAATCGCGCAGAAGAGCGTCCTTGTTCTGTTCAATAAAAGCATCGATTTTCTGAATGCGTTGTGAATCGTTCATGGTTTGTTTCTCCCTGTTGTTTGAGTTTCTATCCCTTATTATAGTATAATGAAAAAAATACGCAAGAGAACGCAGGAGGCGTCCATGAAGAAAAACATTTTGTTCGCGCTGGTCATTCTGGCAGCGGCCGGCGCGCTGGCGCTGTGGGGCGCAGGCCGGGGCGCCGGCGCCCAGGCGGTGGTCAGCGTGGCGGGTGCCGAAACGCAGCGCATCCCGCTCTCCCGGGACGGGACCTATTCCATAGAGGGCGCGCCTTTTCCCGTGACGCTGGAAGTGCGGGACGGCGCCATCCGCTTTGTGGACAGCCAGTGCCCCGACCATATCTGCGAAAACTTCGGCTGGCTGAGCAAAGAGCACGACCAGGCGGTGTGCGCCCCGGCAGGTGTGGTGGTCAGCGTGGAGGAGTGAAGACTTTTTTCGTCAAAAAAACAGCTGTGCCCCTTGCGTGGGGCCCGGTGGGATGGTATCATAAATTCATGTAAGGTTTTTGAAAAATAAATGTCAACTTTCTGTAAACGAAGCGGCCGGAGCACATACGAGCCGCTTTGTTTTTGGGAAGAACGTTGTCAGCCGGAGGAATTTATGACGATTTTTGACGTGATCAATCTTGCAGGCGGTATTGCGCTGTTTTTGTACGGCATGAGCATCATGGGTTCCGGCCTGGAAAAAATTGCCGGCGGAAAAATGGAAAGCATTTTGCAGAAGCTGACCGCATCCACCATCCGCGCGGTGCTGCTGGGTGCGCTGATCACCGGCATCATCCAGTCGTCGGCAGGTACCACCGTCATCGTGATCGGTCTGGTCAATTCCGGGATCATGCAGCTGAGCCAGGGCATCGGCATCATCATGGGTGCAAACATCGGAACAACGGTCACCGGCCAGCTGATCCGTCTGTCGGAGATGTCCGGCGGCAGCACCTGGATGGAGTTCTGCAAACCCGATACCTTCGCGCCGCTGGTGGCCTTTGCGGGGGCCATTCTGTATGTGTTCATCAAGGCGCCCAAAAAGCGGAACATCGGCCAGATCATGATGGGCTTTGGCCTTTTGTTCACGGGCATGGGCATCATGACCAGCTCGGTGGAACCGCTGCGCGACTCGCCCCTCTTCATTCAGCTGTTCACCTCGCTGCAAAACCCCATTCTGGGCGTTCTGGCGGGCATGCTGGTCACCATCGCCATTCAGTCCTCCTCTGCGTCGGTGGGCATTCTGCAGGCTCTCTCCAGCACCGGCGTGGTCACCTGGGGCAGCGCCATTCCCATCATTCTGGGCCAGAACATCGGCACCTGCTCCACACCGCTGATCGCGTCGGTGGGCGCGTCCAAAGCGGCCAAGCGCAGCGCCGTGGTCCATCTGTATTTCAACGTCATCGGTTCGCTGGTCTTTCTGGTGGTCATCTACGGCCTCAAAGCACTGTTCCAGTTCACCTGGTGGGATGAGCCCATCGGCATGGGCGACATCGCCAACTTCCACACCCTGTTCAATGTAGTGGTCACGGTGATGTTCATCCCCTTCGTGCGTCTGCTGGCAAAACTGGCGGAAATGACCATTCCCGATTCTGCCGGGGAGAAAACCGAAGTGGAGATCCCCGTGCTGGACGAACGCCTGATCACTTCTCCGGCCGTAGCCATTCAGCAGGCGAAAAGCGCCGTGGAGACCATGGCGCGCAACGCGCAGCTGAACTACGCCGCCGCCATCCCCGTGCTGTACAGTCATGACAGCGAGACGCTGAACCTGATCCACCAGCGGGAAAACATCATCGACCAGCTGGAGGTGGCCATCAGCAACTATCTGGTGAAAATCACCGACAAAGAACTGAGCGAGAACGAGAGTCACGCGGTCAGCGAGCTTTTAAACTTCATTGTGGAATACGAACGCATCGGCGACTACGCCATCAATGTGTGCGAGCGGTCGGGCGAGATGTTCGACAAGGAATTGTCGTTTACGGACAAGGCCAAAGCGGAACTGGCTGTGGTGGACAAAGCACTGCAGGAGATTCAGGACATCACCCTGCGCGCCTTTGAACAAAGCGACGCGACGGTGGCCGAACAGGTGGAGCCGCTGGAGGAGACCATCGATTTGATGATCGAGACCATGCGTTCGCGCCATATTCAGCGCCTGAAGACCGGCGAGTGCCAGATCGACGGCGGCACCATTTATCTGGAAATTCTCACCAATCTGGAGCGCATTTCCGACCACTGCTCCAACATTGCGGCCCGCATTGTGGGCAGTGAAGCGGATGTGGGCAATTTCGACGCCCACGCGTTCCGCCGGAACATGCACGACGGCTTTGTGCCCAATTTCAACGAAATGCTGGCAAAATACAAAGAAAAATATTACGAGCCTCTGTGTGAGGTGTGAGAGACAGCTGCATCAAACGGGAGCGAGGGTGTGCCCTTGCTCCCGTTTTTGGTTGTGCGCCCGGCAGAACATAAAAAACGGCATGGCCCGAGCCATGCCGTTTTGCAAACCGTTTTGTCCGGCGCGTGTTTAAAACGCGTCTTCTTCGTCCTCGCCGTCGGAATAGATTTCAATGTAATCCGGGGTGGTCTTTTTGTCCCAGTACGCCAGCGCGCACACGGCCGCCGCGATCACTGCCAGCCAGCCCAGAAGTTTCAACACGAATTTCATCCTCAATACGCCTCCTCATTTTTCAATAGGGAACCACCAGAAGGGAGTCAAACCCTCTGGACGTGGGCACAGGCCCGCCGGCCGGCACGGGGAAGGCCGCGCCGAAGGCGGTTTCCGTCCGGTCAAACAAAAACACATTTCCGGGCAAAAGCATCCCGGCGTGGGGCGCACAGCCGAACCAGGTTTGGAACACATCGGCCTCCAGCACGCTTTCCGCGCCCCAGTATTCGCCCTGCTCGTCCTGTCCGGCCAACTGCCGAACACAGGGCGCCGTCAGGGTCTGCCGCAGCACATCGTCCTCGTACAGCGCCAGCTGACAGGGGGCGTCCTTGGCCAGCACGGCGAACAGATAGCGCCGCGCCGTGTCGTCCGCTGTCACGGCAAGCCCGATGCGGGCAGTGGCGGGGGGCTCGCCGTCAAACACCGTGACGCTGTAGTGCAGCGCTCCCTTGTGCACATAGCAGCGAAGATAGGAATAAACCTCTCCGCGCCGGGGCTGGCCATAGAATTCGGTCACCTTCAGCGCGGGCAGCGTCTCGAACGCAAGGGGCGAGGCGCTGTCAGTAACAAGAAACGGCAAAACGTTCCCTCCCGCAAAAAAGCTGTATAAGTTAGTATACCACATCGCCGGCGCGAAACGCAATGTTCGAGTTTGTGAAAGATTTATTTTTTGTTGACAGCGTCCCGCTGAATGTTAAAATAAAATAATGAAGGATTGCGGTTTTCTGCCCGCGGGCAGAGCCGTGAGAAGTAAGGAAGAGAAGAGGGATCACACTGATGTTAGCCAAACTGAAACGCAGCGCTGAAGGCGCGCGCGTGCCGCACCACAAAGGTACGGCGGAGCTGGCAACCGAGAAGATGCCCCTGCCCGAGAAGATCGTGCTGCCCATGCAGCAGCACATTGGCGCGCCCTGCACCCCTGCGGTGAAAAAGGGCGACACCGTCTATGTGGGCACCGTGGTGGGCACGGCGGGCGGTTTTGTCAGCGCGGACATCCATTCCGGCGTTTCCGGCACGGTGGAAGCGGTGGACAGCGTCCACATGCCCAACGGCGCCGTGGTTCCGGCAGTGGTCATCAAACCGGACGGAAACCAGACCCCCGACCCGGCCTGCAAACCGCCGGTGGTGACGGATGCGGCCAGCCTGGTGGCTGCGGCGCGTGCCTGCGGCCTGGTGGGCCTGGGCGGCGCGGGCTTCCCCACTGCGGTGAAGCTGTCGCCCAAGAATCTGGACCAGATCGATACACTGGTCATCAACGGCGCCGAGTGTGAGCCGTACATCACGGCCGACAACCGGGAATTCCTGGAGTGCAGCGATACTGTGATGCGCGGTGTGGCGGCCGTCAAAGAGTACCTGGGTATCCAAAAGGTCATCTTCGGCATCGAGCGCAACAAGCCCGAAGCCATTGATTTGATGTTCAGCCTGACCAAAGGCGACAGCAGCTATTCGGTGCAGCCTCTGGACAGCCGCTACCCCCAGGGCGCGGAAAAAGTGCTGATCGAAAAGACCACCGGCCGGGAAGTTCCCCGGGGCGGTCTGCCCAGCGATGTGGGTGTGATCGTGATGAACGTGACCACGGTGTCCACCCTGGGCAAGTTCCTGGATACAGGCATGCCTCTGACCACCAAACGCCTGACCGTGGACGGCGACGCTGTGACCACGGCCAAAAACGTGGAGGTCATCATCGGCACGCCCATGCAGGACGTGCTGGCATTCTGCGGCGTGAAAGAGGACATGGAAAAGCTGATCATGGGCGGCCCCATGATGGGCACTGCCGTGTTTGATCCCTCGTTCCCCGTGCTCAAACAAAACAACGCGCTGCTGGCATTTTCCGGCAAGAAGGCGCACCTGCCTGCGCCCGGTCCCTGCATCCGCTGCGGCCGCTGCATTGCGGCCTGCCCGCTGGGTCTGTCCCCGGTGGAGATCGCGGGCGCTTTCACAAAAGGCGATGTGGACGGGCTGAACCGGCTGATGGTGGATTTGTGCATGGGCTGCGGCAGCTGCACATTTGTGTGCCCGGCCAAGCGGCCGGTGGCGCAGACCATGAGCCTGGCCAAGGTCATGCAGAAGAACGGAGGGAAGAAGTAACGAATGGAACCGAAAAAATTAGTGGTTACCGCATCCCCTCATATTGTGGACCAGTCCTCCACCCGCGGGCTGATGGGGCATGTGATCATTGCGCTGATGCCCGCTCTGGTGGCCAGTGCCTTCATCTTCGGCTTCCGGGCATTGCTGGTCACAGGTGTGACCGTGGCGGCCTGTGTGGGCTTTGAGGCACTGTACTGCGTTTTGATGAAAAAGCCTGTTCCCGTGGGCGATCTGTCCGCGGTGGTCACGGGCCTGATTCTGGCGTTCAACCTGCCGGCCACCATTCCTCTGTGGATCGCCGTGGTGGGTGCGTTCATCGCCATTGTAGTGGTAAAACAGCTGTTCGGCGGCATTGGCTGCAATTTTGCCAACCCCGCGTTGGTGGGCCGCATCGCTCTGTTTGTGGGCTTTGCGGGCCGCATGACGGCGTATGCTTTTCCCGAGACGGACATTGACGTGCTGGCTACTGCCACGCCGCTGGTGGCGGGCAAGAGCCTGTCCAGCATGGACATGCTGTTCAACCTGGCCTTCGGCATCCACGGCGGCGTGCTGGGCGAGACCTGCTCGGTCATGCTGCTGCTGGGCGGCATTTACCTGATCGTCACGCGCACCATCTCCGCGGCCATTCCGGTGGCCTATCTGGGCACTGTGGCGGTCCTGAGCCTTGTGTTTGGCCAGGACGTGGTGCTGCAGCTGCTGGGCGGCGGCCTGCTGCTGGGCGCGTTCTTCATGGCCACAGACTATGTGACCAGCCCCTTCACCCTGAAGGGCAAAATCGTGTACGGCATCGGCCTGGGCGTCATCACCTGCGCCATCCGGTTCTGGGGCAACATGGCCGAGGGCGTCAGCTTCTCGCTGTTGATCATGAACCTGCTGGTTCCGTACATCAATGACCTCACCCGTCAGAAACCGCTGGGAGGTGTGAAGTCAAAATGAAAAACGTGTGGAACGATTTTGTAAAACCCATTGTGGTTTTGGGTGTCATCTGCCTGGTGGCCAGCGCGCTGCTGGCAGGCACCAACGGCCTGACGGCTCCCATTATTCAGGCCAATACCGAGCGCACGGCCAACGCCAACCGCACCGAGCTTTTGCCGGAGGCGGACACCTTCACCAAAGTGGAGTGCACGGTGGAAGGCGTGACCGAGGCCTACAAAGCGGACAACGGCGCGGGCTATGTGATCACGGCCGCGTCCAAGGGCTACGGCGGCGACGTGCCCGTGATGGTGGCCTTTAACAGCGAGGGAACCATCACCGCGGTGAAATTCCTGGATAACGACGAGACCCCGGGCCTGGGCCAGAAAGTGAAAAACGAGGACTTCAGCGGCCAGTTTGCGGGCCGTGAGGCACAGGAGATGACCCTTGAGGACATCGATGCCATCTCCGGCGCCACCATTTCCTCCCGCGCGGCCGTCAACGGCATCAACAGTGCCATTGAAGCGTACAACGTGCTGTCCGGCAACAGCGAGGGGAAAACCGAACTGACTGCGGACGAGATCCGCGCGGCGGTGCTGCCCGATGCGGGCGAGCTGACGCCGGTGGAGCTGGATGCGCCGGGCGTGACCGAGGCGTACAAAGGCTCCAATTACGGCTACCTGATTTATGTGGAAGGCGTGGGCTACCACGACAAACCCATGTACGCGGCGGTGGGCTTTGACGATGACGGTGTCATCACGGGCCTGTGGACCGACGGCATGGGCGAGGGCGAGCCTGTGCGCGAAGCCTTCACCGGTCTGGGCCTGGCTGACCAGCTTATTGGAAAAACAGATGCGTCCGAATTTGACGGGGTGGCCGGCGCCACCATGTCCAGCGATTTGATGCGCAAAACCATTCAAATGGCTGTGGACGCGTTTCAACTGGTAAAGGAGGCGTAAAAGGATGAGCGGAAAACTGAAAATTCTCACCAACGGCCTCCTGAAAGAGAACCCCTCTCTGCGCCTGGTGCTGGGCACCTGCCCCACTCTGGCGGTGACGACTCTGGCCGTGAACGGCCTGGGCATGGGCCTGGCAGCCACCTTCGTGCTGATCTGCTCCAACATCGCCATTTCCGCTTTGCGGAAAATCATTCCCGACAAGGTCCGCCTGCCGGCCTACATCACAGTGATCGCCACCTTCGTGACGGTGCTGCAGATGCTGGTCAAGGCGTATCTGCCTTCTCTGGATTCGGCGCTGGGCATTTTCCTGCCGCTGATCGTCGTGAACTGCATCATTCTGGGCCGTGCGGAGATGTTCGCATCCAAACACGGCATTCTGGATTCGGCGCTGGACGGCCTGGGCATGGGCCTGGGCTTCACCCTGACGCTGATGGTGATGGGCTCCATCCGTGAGCTGCTGGGCGCGGGCACGCTGTTCGGCGTGCAGATCATGCCTGCCAGCGTGGATCCCATGACCGTGTTCATCACCCCGCCGGGCGGCTTCTTCGTGTTCGGCTGCCTGATGGCACTGGTGATCTGGATCGAGACCAAGACCAACAACCGCATTCCCCGCAAGATGGGGTGCGAGGGCTGCCCTGCCAAGGGTGCCTGCGCAGGCGGCTGTGAAAGCGGCGCACAAGCGGCGGAAGGAGGCGAGGCGTAATGGCGGCAAGTCTTGCAATGATCTTTTTCAGCATGATCCTGGTGAACAACTACGTCCTCGTACAGTTCCTGGGCATCTGCCCGTTTTTGGGCGTATCCAAAAAGCTGGATTCCGCCTTTGGTATGTCCTGCGCGGTGATTTTCGTCATGGCGCTGGCCACTGCGGCGACCTGGCCGATCTACACCTATATTCTGGAGCCCCAGGGCCTGGCTTATCTGCAGACCATCGTGTTCATCCTGGTCATTGCAGTGCTGGTGCAGCTGGTGGAGATCATCATGAAAAAATACATGCCTCCGCTGTATAAGGCGCTGGGCGTGTATCTGCCCCTCATCACCACCAACTGCGCGGTGCTGGGCGTGACCATCTCGGTCATCGACGAGGGCTACAACTTTGTCGAGAGCCTGGTCTGCGCGGTGGGCGCCGGCTTCGGCTTCATGCTGGCCATGGTGCTGTTCGCGGGCGTGCGCAAACGCCTGGAGGACGCCAAACCGCCCAAATGCTTCGAGGGTCTGCCCATCACGCTGGTCAGCGCCAGTGTGGTAAGCCTGTCTTTCATGGGCTTCGGCGGCATCATCGAAAATATTTTCGGCGCATAAAAGGGGGAGAAGGCATATGAGTATCGTAACAGCGGCGGTGGTCGTCACCGTCATCGGCCTTCTCGGCGCCGCCATCCTGGTGGTGGCCGCGCACTTTTTCCATGTGGAGGAGGACGAGCGCGTGGGCAAGGTGCTGGAGTGCCTGCCCGGCGCGAACTGCGGCGCCTGCGGCTATGCCGGCTGCGCCGATTACGCCAAGGCCATCGTGGCCGGCGCACCGGTGAACAAATGCGTTCCCGGCGGCGCGGCGTCTGCCCAGGGGGCTGCGGCCGTCATGGGTGTCGAGGCCGGCGAAGTGGTCAAGCGCAAAGCCATTGTGGCCTGCCAGGGCAGCTATGAGCACACCAGCGACAAGTACGCTTACGAGGGCATCGAAAGCTGCGCGGCCTGCGCGGCCCTGTACAAAGGCCGCTCCGCCTGCGAGTTCGGCTGTCTGGGCTACGGCGATTGCCAGAAGGCCTGCAAGTTTGATGCCATCATCGTGTCCAACGGGCTGGCCCGGGTCAACCCCGAAAAGTGCACCGGCTGCGGGGCCTGTGCCGAGGCCTGCCCCAAACACATCATTGAGGTTCGGCCGGAGAGCGAAAAACCCATGGTGCTGTGCGCCAACCGCGACCGCGGCGCTTTGACCCGCAAAGCCTGTACCGCGGGCTGCATCGGCTGCATGAAGTGCCAGAAAGCCTGCCCGGTGGAGGCCATCAAAGTGGTGGACAATGTGGCTCACATCGACGTGGACAAGTGCATCGGCTGCCGCAAATGCGTCAACGAGTGCCCGGTGCATGCCATCACAATTCCCAAAGTGGTTTGACACATTTTCAAAACCCGCGCAGTCCGAATGCGGTCTGCGCGGGTATTTTGCGGCTTAAAGTATATTTTTAATATAAAAATACTGTTTGTATATTAGAGAGGGATCGATTTGAACACGAAAACGGTTGGACCTGCCTTCTATAAAAGTCTGGCGGCCATAGCCCTGCCGGTGGCGCTGCAGAACCTGATCTCCTTCAGCGTGAACCTGATGGACACCATTATGCTGGGAAGCCTGGGCGAGGTGGCTCTGTCCGCCAGCAGCCTGGCCAATCAGGTGTTTTTCATCTACACGGTGGCGGTGTTCGGCATTGCCAGCGGCGCAACGGTTTTGTGCAGTCAGTATTGGGGCAAAAAAGACGTGGAAGCCATCCGCCGGGTGACGGCGCTGTCTCTGCGGCTGGCGGCGGCCGTGGGGGTGGGAACCACGGTGGTTCTGCTGCTGTTTCCCCGGCAGGTGATGCAGATTTTCACCAGCGAGGCGGATGTGATCGCCGCGGGAGTGGAGTATTTGCGCATCGTCTGTTTTTCCTATTTGTTTTACGGTGTGACCGCCACGTTCCTGATGGTGCTGCGCAGCACCGAGACCGTGCGGATCTCGGTAGTCATTTACGCGGTGTCCTTTGTGGTGAATGTGGGCGGAAACTACGCGTTCATCTTCGGCCGGTTCGGTGCGCCCCGCATGGGGGTGGCCGGCGCGGCGGTGGGCACCGTGCTGGCCCGCGTGGCGGAATTCATTCTGGTGCTGGGGTACATGGCCTTTTGGGAAAAGAAGCTGCGCTTCAAGCCGCAGATGATCGCCCTGCCGTCCCAGGGGCTGGGCCGGGACTTGTGGCACTACGGTCTGCCGGTCATGCTCAACGAGCTGCTGTGGAGCCTGGCCATTTCCATGCATTCGGTGGTGCTGGGGCACATGGGCAGCGACGCAGTGGCCGCCAACAGCATCTGCTACATCATGTATGAGATGGTCACCAGTGTGATTCTGGGCGTGGCCAACGGTTCGGCGGTGCTGGTGGGCAAGATCATCGGGGAAGGGGACTGGGCTTATGCCCGGGCCTGCGTGTCCCGTCTGGTGCGGGTGTATGCCGTGCTGGGGGTGGTTTGCGCCGTGCTGGTGTTTGTCGTGGGGCTGCCCATGCTGGCGCTGTACGACATTCAGCCGGGTACCGTGGCGCTGGCCAAACAGCTGCTGGGGGTCTATGCGTTCGCCATGTTCTTCCAGGCGTTTACCTGCCCGCTGATCAGCGGCGTTCTGCGGGGCGGCGGCGACACGCGCTTTGCCATGGCGGTGGATGCGGGCTGCATCTGGGCCATGGTCCCGCTGGGCGCGGCGGCCGCGTTCCTGCTGGGCGCACCTGCCGCTGTGGTGCTGTTTGTGCTGAAATTTGACATGCCTGTCAAGGCGGTGCTGTGTCTGCGGCGGCTGGCCGGCGGGCAGTGGATGCGCAGCGTGACGCGATAACCGATTCGGCGAAGTGCTCTTTTGTAGGGTGCTTCGCTGTTTTTGCTGTGGCGGGAAAGCGGCGCTGTGGTATAATGCGGGTAGAACAACTGCAGTTTCAGGAGGCAGATTATGATTTCAGCGGAAAAGAAAATGCTGCTGGCACAGCAGGTGGAAGCCATTGCCCGGAAAGCCGGAAAATGGATGGCCGGCCACAAAATCAGCCAGGTCACAACAAAGGGAGGCGTCTCCAACGTTGTGACGGACATCGACATCCAATGTCAGCGGCTCATCATTGAAGAATGCACCCGGTGCCTGCCGGAAAGCGTGATTCTGGCCGAGGAGGAAAACCGGCAGCAAATCGGTGAAGAATTTACCTGGGTCATCGACCCCATCGACGGCACCACCAATTATTTGTACGATTACCGGCATTCCTGTGTGTCCATTGCGCTCTATTATCAAAAAGAAGGGCTGATCGGCGTTGTCTACGACCCTTACCTGGACGAGTGCTTTGTGGGAATCGAAGGTGTGGGCAGCACCTGCAACGGACAGACGATCCGGGTGAGCGGCAACGACTTTTCCCATGCGCTGATGATGGTGGGAACGGCCCCCTACAACAAAGAAATGGCCGACAAAACCTTTGCCGTTCTGAAACGGCTGTTTGTGGAGACCCGCGACATTCGAAGAAGCGGAAGCGCGGCTTTGGACCTGTGTTATCTGGCCTGCGGCAGGATCGACGGCTTTTTTGAACCGGTGCTGCAGCCCTGGGACTACGGTGCGGGAAGCATCCTTGTAAGAAACGCGGGCGGAACGCTGGAAGCGATGACGGAAGGCGCTTTGGCGCAGCTGAAGCCCACCGGGATCATTGCTTCCAACGGCACATGCCATGCCGCACTGCGAAGTGTGATTCTGAAGGGAGAAACAGGCTGACCGGGTGAAAAAACGCATGAACCGGCCGTGGGCTGCTTATACTGACAGAGAGGGAAAGGAGCAATGAATATGTTTGGCTTTTTCTGGACGCGCAGCGCCTCGCTGGGGCTGGCGCTGCTTTATATGGCACTGGGACTTGTGTTTTTGTTCTTCCCGGAGATGACGGGCACGGTGTTCTGCTGGGCGCTGGCTGCGGGCGCGGCCGTCTTTTCCGTGGGGCGGCTGGTGCGGTGGCGTCAGGCCGAGCAGGCGGGCCGCCGCGCCTCGGGCGAACTGGTCATCGGCCTGCTGTTTGCGGGTCTGGCCGTATTCTGCGTGCTGGGCGCGCGGGTGATCCTTTCCTTTGTGCCGCTGGTGTCCGGCCTTCTGCTTCTGGTGGACGGCGTGGGAAAACTGCCCCTGGCGCTGGACGCAAAGCGGGACGGCTCTTCGGTGTTTATACCGCTGCTGGCGTCGGCGCTGGTGCCGCTGGTTCTGGGAATCATCATGATCACGGACCCCTTTGGCGTGACCAGAGCGGTCATCCGTTTTCTGGGACTCAGCCTGCTTTTGGACGGAATCTGCGATCTGGGCACGGTGCTGTATGCCCGTTCCCAAGGTCAATAAAAAACGCCTGTCCCGGAAAACCGGGACAGGCGTTTTTGTGTGCGGTCGGATGGCCGCTTTTTTTCCAAAGGGAACGAACAGGAAGGGCAGCGCCCAAACGATCACGGACGTGAGCCAGCTGTTCCACCCAAGCCACAAGAGCCCCTGCGCCACAAAGCCGCCCCACTGGCTGACTTCGGAATAGAAAACGGCAAAGGCTGCGCCGATGGTCGTGTGCTGTGTAAAATATGCAACCAGCCAGCCGGCCACGTTCAGAATCACCAGGCCCCAGACGGACCATCAGCTGAAAACAGATCCACCCGGCGGGGAGACAGTAGGCGGAAACTTTCCACCAGGAACGTTTCAGACTTTCTTTCACGGACGACACCTCCGCGTTCGGGACTTATTTTTTTAAAAGGCGTACAAGGGGAAAGTCCTCGTCCATTTCGCACAGCCGGCAGGCCACATCTTCCATGCGATGAGCGTCCGAAGAAAAAAACATCGGCTTTTCGGCAGGGAAGAAACCACAGCGGACCAGTTTGGCCGCGTGCTCCGGGTCGCGGACCTCCAGCAAATCAAAGTCCGTGTCCATGGGCCAACCGCCCAGCACGGAAAACAGCGAGTAGCTGTCCGCATCCGCGTGAGCCGGCACGGGAATGCCGCCCAGGGACCGGCACAGCGCTGCCGTTTGCGCCAGGGACAGATCCAGCGCGCCCGTCAACAATTTCGGCACCTGGTCCAGCACCTGGTCGTTTTCATCCATGACCAGCTGCCGGCCCCAGATGGCCGGGTCGTAGGGAAAGGCAGGCAGCGCCCGGTACAGGCGCTCGGAAAAATCCAGCGCGGTCTCCACATCGGGAAAATAGCACAGCAGATGGATCTCTTCCCGGGTGTTGGCCTCTACCCCGGGCAGCAGCTGCAGCCCGTAGGCGTCGCAGGCAGCCTTGGCCGCCGGCAGGCTGAGGGCGCTGTTGTGATCCGTGACGGCGATCAGGTCCGCACCCGCCAGCTTGGCCAGCCCTGCCGCGGTGGCGGGGGTCAAATCGTCCTCAGCGCAGGGGGAAAGGCAGGTGTGAATGTGAAGATCCGCCCGCAGCGCGCTCACGGCGCAGGCGGCGTCAGCCCCAGTCGGGTGGCCGCCAGAAAGGACGCCTCAAATTCCGGAAGGTCGGTGGTATACAGTGTCACGCCCTGCTGTGCGGCACGCTGCACAGCCACCTCATCCCAGACGGCTTCGTGGCACAGCACCACGCAGGCGCAGTCCGCCAGCGCGGCCACGGCCACGGTGTTCACGTTGCCCATCACGGTGAACCAGATGTCACCTTCCTTGGCACGGCCCATGGCCCAGGACAGAAGATCGCCGGTGAAAACACCGGTCACCGTGCGCTCTCCGTCGCCCGCCGCAGGGCAAAAGCCGCAGGCGGCGCATAATGTTTCACTTGTCATTGTTTATTCACCCTTTCCCAGTGCGCGCAGCACCGCTTCCATGCGGCGGCGCATCAGCACGGTGCAGTCGTTGATATCTGCGTTGCCGCGCACCACGTCTTCCGCCAGAGACGCACAGGTGGGCGCCCCGCAGGAACCGCAGTCCAGCCCCGGAAGCATGGCAGTGATCTCTTCCATACGGGCATACCGTTCGAACCGTTCGGCCCGTGTCTCGCCCAGCTCCATCACCGGGTTGTAACGCACGTCCCGGTCCCAGCGCACCAGTTCGGCCAGCTCGTCGGTAATGTGGTTCAGGCTCACGGGCATGGTGCGGCGCAAATGCTTCATTTTGGCCTTGGCAATGTAGGGGTTTTCCACCTGCAGAACGCCGCCCACGCAGCCGCCCGCGCAGGCGTTCAG
>CALXIP010000085.1 GCA_944388395.1 uncultured Ruthenibacterium sp. | reverse complement strand
CAGAAGTTGCACGCGAGGCCATCACCCAGGAGATGACACGTCAGATTATGCTGAATTCTCCGCCGCGCAGACTTCAGGTCAACGAGGGAGCGTCAGACGAATGGCTGGACCAGCTGGTCTGTTCTTTGCAGAGCGCAGTGAGTACATATTGAAAACAAAAGTAACAGAAACAGCGCGGCACATCTGTGCCGCGCTGTTTCTGTTTGAGAAGGATACTGCGAAGGCTGTTCAGTCCTCCGGTCCAGATTTTGGAAAATCTGCGGGGTTTTGCTTGTAATAACGGGTTCGATATTCAGACGGGCTGAGCCCCGCAATTTTTTTGAACACATTGGAAAAGTATTTTTCGTCTTTAAAGCCGTTTTCGCGGGCAATCTGATAGATTTTTTTCTTGCTGTGCGCCAAATCTTCACTGGCCCGGTCGATGCGGTAGCGGTTGAGATAGTCAAGATAGTTCATTCCCACGTGCTTTTTAAACAAAACACTCAAATAGGCCGGGGTAATATGAATGGCGTCGGAAATCTTTTTCAATTCGATGTCCTCATTATAGTGCGCTTTGATGTACAGCAATGCTTCCCGAATGACCAGACTTCCTCCAAATTGACTGCGGCACAACTCCGCTGTCTCGCAAGAGAGTTTTTGTAAAAGGTCCTGCACTTCCTTCAGACACTGGAATTGAGCAAGGTGCCGGAAATCGCGGCAGCGAAGAATCTCGTCCGACAACAGTTCGTGTTCTTCGCGCAAGTCCACAACCGGCAAAAAAAGTGTAAACAAGTAATTTAAGATGGTCTGTTTGGTGTACAGCGCACCACTGAGATACCGAAAAAGCGTTTGAATGCAGTACTCGGCCTGTTCGGCTTCTCCGGTACGGATGAACTCGAGCAGATCCCGTTTGGTGTGGTCAGGCGGAGCAAACAGATCTTCTTTCTCCTCGGACAGGATACGGCTTTTGAATTGATACTCCGTTTCAAGATAATACTTTTGCTCCATGCCGCGCCACAGCAGTTTTTGCTTTTCGCTGCTTGCAATCCGGTCCCGGCATTTGAGAACACATTCCAGAATGTCGTTGGGGCGGCAGGGTTTCAGCAGATATTCAAAAACGCCATATTTGATAGCTGCTTGGGCATAGGCAAATTCATCGTGCCCGCTGAGGATAATGATTTCCCCTTCAAAGTGCTGTTCCGATAAGATTTTGGCCACTTGAATCCCATCGAGGAACGGCATCTGAATATCCAGCAGCAAAATGTCGGGATGCTCTTTTTGCACAATTTCCAAAACCTGCCGGCCGTTGGTGGCGTCTGTGCACAGGGTGATTTCGTTGTCCTGCCAGGGGATGATTCGGCGCAGGGCCAGCCGGATATTCTGGTCGTCTTCCGCAATCAGCAGCTTGGTCATGTCTTTTCCCTCCATAGCGGAATTGAAAGCAGGAATGTGGTACCTTGATGGGGTACGCTGTGAACCTCGATTTGATAATCTCCCTGATAGAGAATGTTCAGGCGTTCATGAATGTTATGGATGGCGGAGTAATGCCGGCCGTCGGAAAGTTCTGTATTGGTGGAAATCGCTTTGGCCTGCTCAGGGGACATTCCCTGTCCATTGTCACGGATTTGGAAATAGATTCGGTTGTCTCGCAGTTCGCCGGTGACACAAATATGCCCAACGCGGTCTTCCTTTTCAATTCCGTGGTAAACAGCATTTTCCACAAAAGGCTGCAGGATCAGTTTGGGGATTTTCTGGGAATGGATCTGTTCGTCTTTCAATTGTATCTCGTAATCAAATTTTTCCCCACATCGCAGTTTTTGCAGACGCATATATTGTTCCAAAAGCTTGAATTCATTGCCGACGGTGCTGAACGGCTCGCCTTTGCGCAGGCAGGCGCGAAAGACCTGTGAAAGAATCCAGACCATTTCCGCAATTTCTTCCTCACCGCGCATCTGCGCTTTCCAATAGATGGAATCCAGTGTGTTGTATAGAAAATGAGGATTGATCTGGCTTTCCAAAGCGTTCAGTTCCGCTTCCTTTTCACGAATCTGCAGTACATAAACTTTGTCGATCAGGGAAGACAGGTTTTGAAGCATCTTGTCATATCCCATGCCCAACTGACCGATTTCATCCCGGTATCGGAAAGAAACTTTCTGGCTGAAATCGCCCTCTTCCACCGAGCGCATGGCCACCAGCAGTTTGCGAATGGGGCGGATGATCAGATCGGTCGTCACCAGAAGAATGGGGAATACAATAATCAACGCAGAGACAACAAAGGGAACAATATAGTTGGAAGAATTGTTGATTCGATTCAACATCTCCTGAAGGGGGGCCATATACAGATACACCCAGCCGGTTTCTTCATCGGTCATGTGGCAGAGGAGCGCTGTGCTCTGGTTCCATTCAGTTGCCTGATATCCGTCCTCCTGCGCTGCGATGGATTGAATCTCCTCCGGGGTAAACGCATCTGAAAAATCCAGGCCAAGGCTGGAAATTTCAACGCCGTCACTGTTGTAAATGGCAATTCCGCATTCCGAAGTGTCGATGCCGCGGCTGTATTCCTGGCGCAAAGCCGGTTCGCTGATTCCGACGACCATCAGGCCGATGTTTTCATAGGTATCATAGTCCCGAATCATGCGGACCATAAAGATGCGATTGTAATGATTGTTGGCGGCAAACATATAAGTGTCCTCGGAGTTTTCCAGCCATACGGGACGCCCCTGCGCCTGCTCGGCCAGCCGGAAAAGTTCGGTTTCGATCAGTTCTGATTGGTCCGGCATGGTGAAGCGGCTGTCAATGGTGCGAATAAAAGGGGGGACTGCGCCTTTCAAATCACAGATGGACAAAGAGGATACAAAGCCGCGTGAAATGAGAAGATTGACGGCATCGCGCACGCTTGCATCCACATATTCTTTTTCTGTATCCGACGCGTTGCCGGAAGTGAGATAAGCCTGAATTTCGGGGCTTACAATCAGCTGGGCGCTCATGTCTTCCACTTCGCTGCGCATAAAGGAACTGTTGGCGTTGATCTGCGTCAACAGATTCAAATTGGCATTTCCGATGGTCTGGAGCGTGTTCTGGTAGACTACGCGCGCATTGTACAGATAAAAGGCAAAAGAAAACAGCAGCAGAAAACAGTAAAACAAAATCAGAAGTTTGTATTTAATGCTCAGGTTTAAATACCACTTTTTCAAGTAGCTCACATCCTCGCTGTTCGACATACTTCTATTAGATATTACCATAAAAATTAAATAATCTGAAAATAAAATATGCAGAACGCTCAAATTGCATAAAAATCCTCACCTTTTCAAAAAAATGACCTCTTTGTCTGAACCGTCGAAAGCACTACAATAAAACCAGTGAAAACCCAGCACAAACACAAAAGGAGGCGCAGAAGATGAAAAAGTACATTCGAAGAATTTCCTTGGTTTTATCAGTTGCCATGTTGACCGCGCTGTTTGCAGGGTGTTCTTCATCCTCGGACGCAGGTGAAACAAGTCAAGCTTCTCAACAGGGAGACACCACCATTACAGTAGCCTTGATGTCCAACGACTGGCTGGATGCTGCGGAACAGATTGCGGCGGACTTTACGGCGAAGTATGGAATTAATGTAGAGTACACGCCGATGCCCGGTGAAGTTGAAGAGTACCTGCAGCCCAAAGCGGCAGCCGGTTCTCTGCCCGATGTAATGTCCATCAACGCGGGTTCCTTTGGTGCGGATCTGGCGGAGAACGATCTGATCATTGATTTGTCGGAAACCGATGCGGCAAAGAATATGCAGGAATCGCTGAAGCCGGTATTCACTTCGGAGTCCGGAAAGCTGTTTGGTATCGCGGGCGGTCTGTCCTCCACGTTGATTTATTACAACAAAGCGATGTTTGAGGATGCCGGCATCACGGAAGAACCCAAAAACTGGGATGAATTCCTGGAAGTATGCGAAAAGCTGAAGGCAAAAGGATATGCGCCGCTGGCGGTGGCCATGGGCGACGGTGCAATCTCCAACACTTGCTGGAGTACCGGCAATGCGGTGGAAATTGCTGCCACTAATCCCAATTATATCACAGAAATTGCCAATGGTACGTTTAATTTTGATACTCCGGAGCAGGCCCGTATCTTTGAGAGAGTCAAGATTTTGAACGACAACGGATATCTGTTGACCGGTTCTGTCAGCGCTATGGTCTCCACTCTGCTGGATTCGTTTAAGCAGGAAAAAGCGGCCATGTGCTTCCAGGGCATCTGGATGGCCGGTTCGTTTATGGAAAGCCCCTTTGAAGTGGGCATGATGGTTCCGCCTTGGAATATGGAGGGACAGCCTCAGGCAGTGGTACTGGGCACTGAAACCGGCTTTGCTGTTGCAAAAGGTCCGAACGAAGAAGCTGCGATCAAGTTTGTCAATTACATTGCCAATGAAGAGGGCTTCTACACCTATCAGCAGGCTCGAGGAAGCATTCCGTCTTTGATCGAATACGACGAGAGCAAAGTAAAGATGGAAGACACCGTGAAAGAATATGTGGATCGGCTGCTCGATATTGAAGTAACAGGCGCTTATTGGTTTGAAACCCTGCCGCCGTCCGTTTATGCACGCCTGCCGCAAACCTTCCAGCAGGTTGCAACCGGAGAAATTACCCCCGAGGATGCTGCGGCCACATTACAAGAGTTGTACACTACACAGTCCTGACGTGTTTTGCCGCCGCTCCGGCCTTCCGAAGGGAGGGGCACCGGAGCGGCTTTATTTTGGAAAGGAGGTGCCGCAATAGATGAAACATTTTCCATGTCCAAAACTTCTGCGGCGTAATTCCACTTCGAAGCTGGTCAGCGCATCGCTGTTTGTGCTTCCAGCCCTGATCCTGGTACTTGTTTTTTCCATCTATCCGGTGCTGATGTCTTTCCGTTACAGCTTTACCGACTGGAACGGCGTTTCCGCTGATTATGCTTTTGTGGGGTTTGACAACTACAAAAACGTGATTTCTTCGGATGAATTTAAGACGTTGTTTTTCAACACTTTCTATCTCATCATTCTGTACGTTCCGGTTTTGAACATTTTGGCCATTTTCTTTTCCGTTATCATTTACGACATCGGAAGAGCCGCCAATATCTACAAGGTGATTTTGTTCCTGCCCAACATTGTCTCCATGGTCGTAGTCGGATTTATCTGGCGCACGATTTACAATCCGGCCACAGGACCGCTTGCCTATCTGCTGAACGCATTGGGCTGTGAGAATCTTGTGCAGGACTGGCTGGGACAGAAGGAGACTGTAATGCCGGCTCTGAGCGTTTCCATTATATGGTATGCGGTCGGTTTCTATGTTTTGATTTATCTGGGTGGTCTGTCGACTGTGCCCAACGAACTGTATGAGGCCGGGGCAGTGGATGGAATTACCTGGTGGCAGAAACTGTTCCGCATCACACTTCCAATGATTTCTCAGTCCATCACCATCAACATCATTGTTTCCACTATTGCAATTCTGACGCTGTTCGATTTGCCCTACGTGCTGACTCAGGGCGGCCCGGGCTATGCTTCACAGACTATGGCGCTGATGTCCTATCAGTACGCGTTCAAGGCGATGTCGCAGGGCAAGGCAATGGCGCTGGCTGTTATGCTTACGCTGATCACCATTTTGTTCGCTGTCTGCGAGCTGTTCCTGCTGAACCGGAAGGAGGACCGCTGATGAAACTGGGATTGAAACAAAAAAAGCGGCTTCGCGTTGTCCTGACCAATGGACTGATGATTCTGGTGATGCTTTTTTATCTTCTTCCGTTTTGGTATGTGATCAACAATGCGCTGAAAGATCCTTATTACATCAACATTGAGCCCTTTGTTCTTCGCCCGGAAACCTTTACCTTTGGAAACATCGTGTCAGCGTTTTCCAAAATGGATTATGTGGCCACTTTTTTGAACAGCCTGTGTGTTCTGGTTTTGTCCTGCCTGCTGTTTATTGTGCTGGGCTCCATGACGGCATACGGCATTTACATTGGAAATAACCGTGTGTTCAACGGAATGTATGTGCTGTTTGTGGCCTTGATCTCGCTGCCCTTCCAGGCGGCAATGGTGCCGCTGGTGTCCCTGTTGAAAACTCTGTCTTTGTCCGACAGCTTCTTGGGCCTGGCGCTGATTTATGCCTCCATGTTCATGCCGTTCATTGTCTTTTTGTACACGGGCTTTATTCGAACGATTCCCAAGGAATTGATGGAATCCGCCCGAATCGACGGATGCAGCTACCTGCAGGCATATACACGCATTTACATGCCGCTGCTGAAAACCATTACAGGAATTGTGCTGGTTTTGCGCGGTGTGTATGTGTGGAACGACCTTCAGGTTCCGCTGATCGTGATCAACGAACCGTCGCGCCAGACGCTTCAGCAGCGCCTGTATGTGTTTGCACAATCCCGAATCGGCAATTTTGATTTGATTTTTGCCGGTGCAGTGATCGTCTGCATTCCCATGGTTGCACTGTTTTTACTGATGCAGAAATCGTTTATTCGCGGCGTGATGGCCGGAAGCGTCAAGGGATAAGGAGGCTTTTGCAATGAATGTCGTATCTGTGATGGCCCATCAGGACGATGAGCTGATGTGTCTGGGAACCATGCTGAAAATGAAGCAGCGGGGCGATTCCATTCACTTCATCTGCCTGACCTGCGGAGAGACCGGAATGGTTCACCATCCGGAAATGAGCGCGCAGGAAGCGGCGGAATACCGCCGACGGGAAATGACCGCAATGGTAGAGGCGGCAGGCGGGACTTATCAGTGCCTTGGATTTGAAGATGAGTTTCTGTATGACACCCGCGAAACACGGTACGCTCTGATCGGAGCACTGCGGAACGTTAAGGCGGATGTGATTTTTACCCACAATGAGACGGATTACAATCTGGACCACATGACCGTGAACCGTTTGGTGCGGCAATGTGCCATGCAGATGGCTTTTCCCATGATCAAAACGTCGTCGCCGGCCACCTCGGATTTTCCCGCGGTCTTTCAGGTGGAACCCGCCAGCGGCTGTGAATTTTCGCCCAGCCACTGGGTGGATATCAGCGATGTGATCCAGGAAAAAATCCGGCTGGCCAATTTCCATCAAAGCCAGGATGAGGCATTCCGTGCCGGATTCGGCGAGGATTATGGCATTGGCGCCTGGATGTGCGGAATTTCCAGCCATCGTGGTGAACAGTGCGGAGCAGCACATGCAGAGGCGTTCCGCCCCATGTATTCGCGCGGCTTCATCAAAGGATACTCCATTCTTCCCTGAACGATGAGGTGACGATGTTATGCTGATTGATATTCACACACATTTTGTGCGCTGTCCGGATGATTTTACGGAACCGTTTTTCAGTGATCTGGAGCGGTGCGGCATTCCGGTTTCCTCTTGGAGCTATGGAGAGGAGGAGTATCTGGCAGGGACCAGCGCAGCGGATAAAGTAGTGGTGTTCGGGCTCAATGCCCGGAAAACCGGCTGGGGCGCTCAGAACCAGCGCGTGGTGGAACTGGTGCAACGGCACCCTGAAAAATATATTTTTTTCACATCCATTGACCCCACTGCGCCGGATTTTATGGAGCAGCTTCAAAATGACCATCAGAATCTGCATTGCAAAGGGGTAAAACTGGGGCCGATTTACCAGGGTCTTCACCCGTTATCTCCACAGTATTATCAGATTTATGAGTATTGCGAAAAACATCACTTGCCAATCATAACACACATGGCAACGACGTTTTCTTCGGGAGTCCCACTGGAATATGCCCGGCCGGTGCACATGGACCGGGTTGCGTGCGACTTCCCGGAGCTGAAAATTGTACTGGCGCATCTGGGCCATCCCTGGATCGATGAATGCATTGCAGCCATTCGCCATCAGCCGAATCTGTATGCGGATATTTCCGCGCTGTACTACCGGCCCTGGCAGTTCTACAACGCGCTGCTGTCCGTGCAGGAATACGGTGCGGGTTATAAACTTTTGTTCGGTTCGGATTTCCCGGCAACCACTACGGCCGATTCTGTGGCGGGCCTTCGAAATGTGAATCAAATTGCCATTCGCGCCGGCCTTCCGCAGATATCCGAGGAACTGATCGAGGGCATTCTGCATAGAAATTCCCTCGCCATTTTGGGGATTGATCAGGAGGAATAATCACATGAAAGCTCTTGCGTTTTACGGCACGCGGGATCTGCGGATGGAAGAGCGTGCCATACCTGTCCCGGCGGAGGACGAGATCCTGGTGCGCACCCGTGCCGCCACCATCTGCACTTCCGATATCAACGATCTCAAATACAATACCTTTGGCCTGCCTGTTTCCACCATTATGGGACATGAGGGAAGCGGCGATGTGGTCTCTGTCGGCAGCAAAGTGAAGAACATTCAACCGGGTGACCGGGTGACGGCACATCCGGTGATGCCCTGCGGAAAATGTGATTCCTGCCGCCGGGGGCTGCCGCATCTGTGCGACGATATGACCCATCTGGGGTTGAACAAAGGCGGCGTATTTGCAGAGTATTTCTGCATCCGCGCCGACCGTGTGCGGAAAATCCCCGAAGGGATGGACTACGCGCTGGCGAGCCTGATGGAGCCGGTTTGTGTATGCCTGGAAGCAGTAGAGCGGGCGGCGGTCCAGCCGGGAGGAAATGTGCTGATTTTGGGGGACGGCCCTTTTGGCATTCTCACTGCAAAGCTGGTGCAGAGCCGTCGTCCCGGATGCGTGGTTGTGACAGGTCGGCATGATTTTCGTCTGAAGCATGCCACACATGCAGTCGGAATCAACGAAAAGGCTGCCCCGGACATTCAGGAAGCCATTCTTGCCGCCAGCGGAGGTGAGGGAATGGACAGTGCGATTCTCTGCGCGGGAAATGCGCAGGCGGTGAACACGGCCATTCAATGCCTGCGGGCGCGCGGGACGCTGGCGATTTTCTCGGTGGTTTCTCCCATGCCGGACATTGATCTGTTCCGTGTGCATGTGAAGGAATTGAATTTGTGTGGGTGCTGCAACGACAACGACTATCTGGATCAGGCAATTCAGCTGCTGGCAGACCCGACACTCCGGCTGGAAGAGGTAATCACGCACCGCCTGCCTTTTGCAGAGTGGGAGCGCGCATTCCACCTGGCTGAGTTCGGAAAAGACGAAGCGCTGAAGGTTACGCTGACGTTTGATTGAGGAGGCGCGATATGAAAATTACCGATGTAGAGGGAATTGTCTTGCAATCGCCCGAAAAGTATCTCAATCCCACCGGCAGTGAAGAAGCTCCCGGAGTGGCCTATTGCTTCCTGATCAAGGTGAGCACCGATGAGGGGATCACCGGATGGTCCGATGTGGAGACCGCGCCGCAGATTGCGCAGTCACTGATCGCATCACCGCGCACAGGCTGCGATATGATGGAGGGCATTCGGGAGCTGGTGATCGGACAGGATCCCTTTGATGTGGAAGCGCTGTGGGATAAATTGTATTTGGGCACTGCCTATTACGGCCGCCGCGGCGTGGCAATTCAGGTCATGTCTGGTTTTGACATCGCCTGCCATGACATCATCGGAAAGGCAATCCATCGTCCGGTACATAAAATTCTGGGCGGCGCGAGGCGTGAACAAGTCCGGGCCTATGCGTCCACATTGTTCCGGCCGCGCCCCGACGATATGCGCCGGGCTTGTGAGTTCTACCTCTCCAAAGGATTCACCGCCATCAAGTTTGGATGGGGCGTGTTCGGGCAGGACCCGAAAAACGACATCGCTTTGGTGAAAGCCGCACGGGAAACCATCGGAAAAGATGTGGCTCTCATGGTGGATGCCGGCTGGAAGGTTTCCCGCAGTGCAGAGGACGCAGCCCGGCTGGTGCGCGAACTGGAAGAGTATGACGTGTACTGGCTGGAGGACTTCCTGCATCCGGAAAACTACGAGGGATATGCGCGTGTGAAAGCGGCAGGCAGTAAGGTGCGTCTGGCAGCCGGCGAGCAGGAGGCGACAGGATGGGGCTTCCGCCGCCTGATTCAGGAAGGCAAAATCGATGTGGCGCAGCCTGATTTGACGCGCTGCGGCGGCTTTACTCAGTTCCGCAAAATTATGTGGGAGGCGGAATACGCAGGAATCGATGTATGTCCGCACGCCTGGCTGACGGACCTCTTGACTGCTGCCAGTCTCCATGCGAATGCGGTTCTGCCCAGAAGTCTCTTCCTGGAGTACAATGTGAGTTCCAGCCCCATGCTGCGCGATATCATTGAAAATCCCATTCAGATGAATGCAAACGGCATGATGGACGTTCCGCAGGGGGACGGTTTGGGAATCCGGATCAATGAGCAGGCGGTGGAAAAATATCGAATCAACTGAGGAGGCGGCAGATGTTTACGGAAAATCGGACGGATGAAGCGCATGCTGCGCTGTGGTTTTTGGGGCAGGCCGGTTTTTTGCTGCAAAGCGGTGAACAGAAGATTTTGATTGACCCGTACCTCAGCGACAGTGTGGGGAAAAGCGATCCGCGGTTCACCAGAACGTACCCGGTCCCCGTGGATGCGGCTGAGTTGGATGCAAATTTGTATCTGGTGACCCACGATCATCTGGATCATCTGGACCCGGAGACGATTGCGCGTTATCCGCACAAGGACCGAACGGTCTTTGTGGCCCCGCGGTTTGCGGCCCGGCGCCTGGAGGAGCTGGGCGTGTCCCGTGCGAACATCCGTGTGGTGGATCACGGCGAAAAATGTGAGGTCAACGGCGTGAAAATTCAGGGGGTGTTTGCCCTTGCGACCGGTCGTGATGTGTTGGATACCACGGGATACCGGGTGGAACTTCCCAACGGAAAGAGCATCTATCATACATCCGACACGGCGTTCTGTTCGCTGGTTCTGGAAGACGCACCCTATGCGGATGTTCTTCTGGTCTGCATCAACGGGAAGTGCGGCAATCTGAATGTGGAGCAGGCGGTGCAGCTGACGGAGAAGGTTTCTCCGCAGTTTGTGGTGCCCATGCATCACGACGTGATGGCATTGAATGCAGAAAACCCGGAAGCTTTTCGTTACTTTTGTGCCGTGCGCGGTTTGGAAGACCGCTGCCGGATTTTGAAACCCATGGAAAAACTTGAATGGTAAAAGGAGAGAACCGCAATGACTGATTTGGAAAAATTCACATGGATCAAAGAGCATCTGTACGTTCCTGTGGTTTGTGATATTCTCGACCAGCTGGGGTACCGGCATCAGGCCATGCATCAGCGCCTGCGCCCGCTGGACCCGCAGAACTGCACGTTTGTGGGCCGGGCACGTACCTTCCGTTGGCTGGAGACGGATTATATCGTCAAGGAGAACCCCTACGGCAAAGAAATTGAGGCCATGGACAGCTTGACGGAATATGATGTGGCGGTGCATTCCACAGACAGTGGCGGCACCAACGCTCCCTGGGGCGAATTGATGTCCACTGCCGCCAAAATGCGCGGCGCGGTCGGTTGCATTTGCGACAGCCAGATCCGCGATTGCATGCGGATCATCAAAATGGGCTTCCCGGTGTTCTATGCGGGGATTCGCCCGCTGGACAGCCAGGGCCGCGGCCTTGTGGTGGACTATGATGTGCCGGTGCGCTGCGGCGACGTGCTCGTAAATCCCGGCGATATGATTTATGCCGATTTCGACGGCGTAGTAGTGATTCCCCGGGAAGTGGAAGATCGCGTGTTTGAACTGGCCCGCGAAAAAGCAGAGCGGGAAAATGTGTCCCGCAAAGAACTGCTGGAAGGGAAATCGCTGGCAGAAGTGTACGAAAAGTACGGCGCACTGTAAGAACAATGAAAAACGCCCAACACAGAACTCTGTGTTGGGCGTTTTTAATGAAATTGTACGTTTAAGTGAGCGCCGCGGAAAGCCCGAGTTCGTTTACCAGCTCTTTCATTTCGCCCAGTGTATAGGCGGTGGTGTAGAATTGTACCGAGCGGTGCCCGGAGTAGGCGCTGGCCCACACCTGCCCGTCGTAGGAGAGAAGCAGAACGTCCACGCCGTCATCGGTGGTGAACAGTTCCGATTCGTCATAGGCATCGTTCAAAATGTATTCGGGTTCTCCATAGTCCCAGGTGGAATCATACACCCAGTTCAGAGTCAGGCGTTTTCCGGCGTCCGAAGTATAACCGAGGTGCACTTTCATGCAGAGAGGCTGCTTGTTGCCTGCGTCCCGGATGATGGTGACCAGCTGGCCGCCGGTGTCCGGCGCCATTGTTTTCGCCAGTGCGGTCAGGTCCCAGTCCAGAAGACCGGGCTGCTCAATGCCGCCGGCAAAATCCGGTGAAGCGCGGTACTTGGTGACAATGTCGCCGTAGGTATCACTGTAACATTGAGCGGTCCGCCAGCGCTGAGCTCCATTTTCACCTGCATCGAGCACCGTTTCTTCGTCAAATAATCCGGTGCTCAGTGCGCGTTCCACATATTCCGCGGAAGTTTCCATATTTTTGCTTTCTTCTGCAGAGCTGGGAACCGCCACCGCTACCGCATTGCCCGGATGCGCCTGTGAATACTGAGCGGTCAGCGCTTCCAGCGTATCGAAGAAAAAGACTTCACGATTGTTCAGCACATAATCCGCTCCGAATGCGGTGACGGTCAGTGCTGCCGCAAGGATGGCGGCAACCAGAAGCGTGCGGGCCGGCCGCAGGAAAGAAACGCGTGCGGGACCGGTGCGGTTTAAAATGTTTTCCAGCGTATGTTCCTCTGCGTGCAGCGGGGAAAATGCCTGCTGAATCGCTTTTTTCATAAAGATACCTCCTCGGATAAGGTCTGTTTCAACTGTTCACGTCCGCGTTTCAGGCGTGTGCCCACGGTGCCGCGGGGAAGTTTCAGCACTTGTGAGATCTCTTCGATGGAATAGCCCTCATAGTAGTACAGAAAGATCACGATTCGATATTTCGGCCCAAGAGCCATCACCGCATCGAACAGTCCGCTGGCCTCCGGCTGTTCAAAGACCAGCGTGTTGGCGTAATCGGTGAAATCTTCCGTTCGCCGCCAGGGCGAGCGCCAATACTTCTTGCATTCATTGATGGTCACCCGGACCAGCCAGTGCCTTACATGCTCTTCGCTTTCGAAAATTTTGTCGGTTTCATACAGGCGCAAAAGGACGGTTTGTGTGACGTCGTCGGCATCCGCCCGGCTTTTCAGCCAGCTGAAGGCAAGGCGGAAAAGATCGTCCATGTACCGCTGTGCCCGTTGAATAAAAAGGTCTTTTTCAGGCATTGTTTTGTCTCCTTACGAAAAGCTTTTCATCATGAATATCCGCGACGGCGCTTGTTTTTTTCATTTTAGCCGCACCCAAACATTTGTCAACGAAGAAAAGACAAAAATCCCCCGCTTGTGCAGATGCACAAGCGGGGGATTTTGTCAGAAGGAAAGGATGGCCACGCCGAACGGTTCCAGGGAAACGCCCAGTGTATCCACCAGATGATCGTTGTGATTGATCAGAAAACGCAGCGTGCGCGTTTGGCCCTTGCGCACTACGGACTCCACTCCTTCCGGAAGGGAGAGAGGCACGAGCCCGGCCCGTTTCATGGCCTGGTGCAACAGGCTGGTGAGAGTGGCTTCATCCGGGGTGGTACCCAGATAATAGGCTGCTCCCTGGCCGAAGGAATTGCAGGTCACTGCGGCAAAGTCACGGTAAAAAGCATCATCGTAGCGGTACAGCACCTGTGCAGTGGTAGGTGCGATCATATCCCGGAACACTCCGGCCGTGGCGCAGCGATCCTGTCCGCGCAGGGGGATGCAGTCCCATTCCTGCACGCTTTCCGTCTCCTCCACCACCAAACCCAGCAAATCGTCGCAATCCACCGGAATGACCTTGCCGAAGGTCAGGTTGTTGTCACGATCCTTGACGGCTGTGCGGTATGTGACCACCGCCACGCCCCCCGCGGCCACATACGCTTTCAGGCGCTGGGCAAAGTCCGGGTCGGTCACGATCATATGGGGAATCACAACCAGGCGGTACTTTGAAAAATCCATCCGGGCGGGAATCACATCCACCGTTTGCCCGGCTTTGAAAAAGACACTGTGCAGACGCTTCATCTCCCGTTCACAGTCAAGGAGAAGGCTCTGCTGCTGGATGCGGAAGGACGCCAGCGAGTCGTAATCGTACAGAATGGCCACATCGCTGGAGATCGGTGCCGAGAGAACATCCTCGTACTCGCGCACGGTCTGAAAGAAGTTTTGGGCCTCAAAGAAGCGCCGGCGGGGAATGTTGTCGGCATCCAGCAGACCGTAGCAGAACTGTTCAGCACCTTTGGTGGCGCCCCGGTATCGAAAGTAGATCAGACTGTCGCAGCCGTGTGCCATGGCCTGCCAACTCCACATTTTCGCCTGGCCCGGACGGGGGAGAAAGCCGGTGATGTCATGCCCCTGCGCACCCATGATTGCCTCGGTGACCCAGAAATTTTCCCGGCGCAGGCCGCGAATATAGTCCAGCCCGAAAGCAATCTCGCTGGGGGGCAGGGGTTCTTTCTGGCCGCCCCAGACCGGGTAGTTGTTGTAAGCGACCCGGTCCAGCTTTTTTGAAACATCGGAGTAGTCCACGTGTTTGGTCAAACCGCCGCCCGGGAAGTCGTGGATGACCGTGCACCCGGGAATCCCCCGGTGAAGAATTTCAGTCTGCAGATTGGCAAACGAAACGATGTTTTCGCTGCAGAAACGCTCCCAATCCAGCCGAAGCGCGGGGTTGTGCGTGGTGATGGTGGGGGCGGGCAGCGGAATTTCATCAAACCGGTTGTACTCCTGACTCCAGAAAGCGGTACCATAGGTCTCGTTGAGAAGATGGATGTCTCCGCCGAGTTTGCGGTCCAGGTATTGCTGGAAGGCATCCCGGCAGCGGGGGCACCAGCACAGATCACTGCCCTCATGTCCCAGTTCGTTGTCGACCTGCCAGGCGACAATGGCCTTTTCGTTTCGATAGTGCCGCGCCAGCTTTGTGACGATTTTTTTGCAGTATTCCCGGTAGACCGCACTGCTGAAACAGTAGGTGTGGCGGCCGCCAAAAACCCGGGGCGCACCGTCTTCAAACTGGGACAGAACGTCGGGGTATTTGTCGATCAGCCAGGCGGGGGGAGTTGCGGTAGGGGTACCGAAAATGATCTGCAAGCCTTTTTTCTTGGCAAGGTCGATCACACCGTCGAAAAAGGAGAAGTCATAAGCCC
This sequence comes from uncultured Ruthenibacterium sp., assembly GCA_944388395.1. Lineage (GTDB taxonomy): Bacteria > Bacillota > Clostridia > Oscillospirales > Ruminococcaceae > Ruthenibacterium > Ruthenibacterium komagatae. The sequence goes on along the minus strand of CALXIP010000085.1, from coordinate 936 downwards.
CCTCCTGCGGTTCCATGCGGTGCCAGGCAAATTCGCCGATGCGGATCACATTGCATCCAAGTTCTACAATGCGGTCCATGTCTGCTTCCATGCAGGAAGGAGCCCATTGCTCCGGATAGTAGTCAACGCCGAGTAACATAACACTGCTCCTTTTGGCTTATTGTGCCTTTTCCTCTTCGCTTCAGCGGGAACCGTGCTCCAGTAGGGAATACCTGTCACTGTGTGCATCATGCCCCGAAGGATGTGCATACTTTCCCGCAAATTGCCGGATGTTCTTTCTTTGAATTTTACTGCTTTCCAATAGAAAATCAATAATATTTAGTAAATTCTTTAGTAAATATTTTCCGGCTTTTTTGTGCTTTTTTCCAAAAAGCCTTCCCGAAAGTCTGGGCCCAGTGTGATTTTGTCACAGAGCGGTCCGTCTGCATTTGGTATGCTCTTTTTACCAATCAGGAAAGGGTGAAGGCTTTGGCGGCCAAAAGACGAAAAGCGTTTGTGGACCAGGGGCTTTGTGTGGCCTGCGGATGCTGTGTGAAGGTGTGTCCGCTTTCGGCGATTCAGGTAGAGCGGGGATGCTACGCCCAGGTGGATATTCAAAAGTGTGTAGGTTGCGGAAAGTGCGTGCGGGAATGCCCGGCCAGCGTGGTGGAACTTCGGGAGGTGCCGGTATGAAAAAACACTGGTACGATTATCTGTGGGTAGTTTCTCTGGTCTATCTGATTTTAGGCTTTTTCAATATTCTGTTTGCCTGGCTGGGCCTTTTCTGCTTCTTTCTGCCGCTGTTATTCGCAGCGCGCGGCAGCAAGGGATACTGCAACCGCTATTGCGGCCGGGGCCAGCTGTTTGAGCTGCTGGGCGGTCGGCTGGGGCTGTCCCGCCGCCGGGATGTTCCCGGCTGGATGAAATCCAAGGTGTTCCGTTACGGGTTTCTGGTGT
>CALXIP010000084.1 GCA_944388395.1 uncultured Ruthenibacterium sp. | reverse complement strand
TAATTGCAAACGGCCGCCGGAGCAGGTCTTCGCTTTTTCCAAGGCCTGCGTGGAAGCAATCCGCCGAATCGCTTCCGAACCAGTTTCGCTTCTCGTACTCGGCGACCAAAACTCCTCTGTCTTTCCGGAAGAGCTTCGGCCTTATACCGTTCGAACAGACCTGAACGGCGGCGGTATGCGCGTCAATTTTCTGGCAAACTACGGCTGGGAATGGGATCTTGCCGAATTAAATGCGCCCGGCAGCAACCGCAGACAAATTTGCAGTGAACTTCGCTCGCACGATATTTCTCGGGTCGATTTGGTCATTCGCTGGGGCGGCATGCGCCGATTGTCCGGCTTTCTGCCGGTACAATCTGTTTATGCCGATTTCTTCGTTGTGGACCGGCTTTGGCCTGATTTTCAGCCGGATGACTTTTTCCAGGCGCTGCAATGGTATCAAGCGCAAGACGTAACGCTGGGCGGTTGACCCCACTTTTTCCCCTTTTGAAAACATGGTATGATAAGGATACAAAAGGAGGGATGCTGCGTGGAATATCCGGAACGGTATTGGGATGATATTCTCTTTTTCTTTGACCGGTTTCCGGCAGAATTGGAACTGTATCGCGCTTTTTCGGAACAGATGGAACGAGTGTTTGACCAAGCGCGCGTCAAGGTACAGAAGAGTCAGATCAGTTTTTACGGACGGCATCTTTTCGCCGCCGCCTCACTTCCCATCCGGCGCAAAAAAGGATGGCCGGAGCACTGTCTCATCGTCACTTTCGGTCTTGGGAGAAAACTGGACTCTGCCCGGATCGCCGTTGCAGTCGAACCCTACCCCGGTCGCTGGACTCATCATATGCTGCTCACTGCGCCGCAACAGCTGGACGCGGAATGGCTCAGCTGGATGGAAGAGGCCTGGTATTTTTCGCAGACAAAATAAAAAAGCGCGCTCTGACGGGCAGAGCGCGCTTTTTGATGCGGTGAATTCATCCGCGAATCCCCGCCAGCAGCCAAAAGGCAATGCACAGGATCGCCGCGCATACCACAAGGCAAAACACCAGATTGCTGTGTTTCACCCCCACTCCTCCTTTCCATGCACAAGCCAGGTCAAGTAGCCTTGCAGTGCCGCAGTGCTCTGCACGGCCTGGAACAGAAAGAGAAAGAGCAAAAATCCCAGAAGATCATTTTGAAAAGGGATTTTCAGCTTTTTCTGATAGAGATAGGTGCTCAGGAACAGCACCACGCTCACGGCCAGTGTAAACAGCGTCAAACATCCGGCCAGGTAGTAATACCCGCACAAAGCCAGCAAAACGCCGGGCAGCAGCCCGAACAAAAACGCCAGGTCCAGATAGATGACCCACAGATTGACCCATGTAAAATAGCGGGAATAGGCGCTGCCCTGGCGCCAGGGCGGAACAGAGGACAACCCCTCCAACATTCCGATTGCCCAGCGCTTTCGCTGATTGTACAGACCGTTGCAGGTTTGCGGAACTTCCGTATAGCCGACTGCGGCAGGCTCATAAGACGAAACCAGCCCCTGCTGCAGCAGCGCATACGTCAATACAATATCCTCGCCGAGCACATTCTGCCAACCGCCCGTTTCACGCACCACTTCCGTTCGATAGGCGCTGAAGGCCCCCTGTGCCACCAGCGTAGAATGGTAGCTGCCCTGAAACCGTTTGACAGCCGCGATGCTGAGAAGATAATCATAATTCTCCATTCGGGTCGCCAGAGACGCACGCGCGTTCCGGACAAACAGATTTCCTGCCACGCATACGCTGGAAGTGGCAGTGATGTGATTCATCATTCGCCGGACTGCCTGCTTCTCCAGACAGGTATCCGCATCCACTGTCAGAAAAAATGGGGTATGGACCTGCGCCAGACCACAGTTGAGCGCATTGGCTTTTCCCAGCTGCGGGCAATAGAGATATTCCACCTTCCGCTTTTCCCCGGCCAGCCGCTGCATGTTCAGCACTTCTTCCCGGGTGCCGTCTTCCGAAGCATTGTCAATCACCAAAAGCCGAATCATCCCCTGGTAGTCCTGCTCCAGAACAGCGCGGATTGCCTGCGAAATCGCTGCTTCTTCATTGTGCGCGCACATGAGAATCGTTGTCTCCCGATCAGTATCCGGATAGCTGCGCAGGCGCCAGTGAATAAGATTGGAAAAGAACATGGCACTCATCAGGAAACCCGGCAAAAGTGCGATTCCGATAATCGCCCACCAGACATACCATTGCGGCAGTGCGCAGGAAGCTTCCTGTGCCCAGAAAACTGAAAAATACACTGAGACGGCCAGCCACAAAGCGCCGAAGCCCAGCGACAAAAGAAACTTGCCTTTCAAATGACCACCCCCTTTCTCTCCAATGTACGTGGCAGAGTCGGAAATGGTGATTGAGGCGAAATGAACGCCTATGATATAATGAAAGGCACAGTCTACGAAAAGAGGAACCGATTATGACCATGCTGGAGCGCATGCAGTGCGCAGAAGCCTACTGTTCAGACCACCGGGATATGCCGACACACTTGCAGGACAAAGCCAAAACGCTTTGCTGGCAATACAATCAGACCGCCCCTTTTGAAACGGAAAAACGCGAAAAAATTTTGAAGCAGTTGTTTGGAACGTGCCACCCGCTGACCTTTGTGGAGCCGTCCTTCCACTGCGACTATGGCTTTAACATCCACACCCACGGCTTGGCCGTCATCAACTACAACTGTGTGATTCTGGACACATCTCCGGTCCACATCGGCGCCAACGCCTTTCTGGCGCCGGGCGTGATCATCGCCTGTTCGGGCCATTCGCTGGATGCCGCGCAGCGCGCCGCCGGAATCGGCACTTCCGCGCCTGTGACGCTGGAGGACGATGTCTGGATCGGAGCCGGTGCGGTTCTCTGCGGTGGAGTGACCATTGGTGCCGGAAGTGTGATCGGGGCCGGGAGCGTGGTGACACGCAGCATTCCCGCCGGTATGGTGGCCGTGGGAAACCCCTGCCGCCCGCTGCGGCCTGTGACCGAAGCGGACCGCCTTTCTCCCCTGACCATAACGGCGGCGGAGGAGTAATTTGCTGTTTTTTGATAAAAACAGACATTTTACCGAAAAAAGCTCTTGACTTTTCCGCATCAAAATGCTATCCTATTCAAGCAGGGTAAGTTCCCTGTGTAGAACATGCGGATGTGGCGGAATTGGCAGACGCGCTAGATTCAGGTTCTAGTGAGGGCAACTTCATATGGGTTCAAGTCCCTTCATCCGCACCAGGTCAGGTACCCGTTCGGGTACCTGATTTTTTTATATCTGTATGTCAGGAGGAAATGCGATGTTACTCATTCAAAACGGACACATCAAGTCCATGGCCGGCCCCGATTTGGAGCGGGGCTGCGTACTGATCGATGACAACGGGATCATCGCCGCTGTCGGGCCGGAGCTGGAGGCTCCCGCCGGCGCGCAGGTGATTGACGCAGGCGGCCGTCTGGTCACGCCCGGATGTGTGGAAGCGCACTGCCACATCGGTCTGGACAATGAGGGCATGGGCTGGGAAGGCCACGACTACAACGAAATTGTGGACCCCATTACCCCGCAGCTGCGCGCCATTGACTCCATCAATCCCCAGGACGAGGCGTTCGGTCTTGCGCTGCGCGGTGGCGTGACCTGTGCGTGCACCGGTCCGGGAAGCGCCAACGTGGTGGGCGGCACTTTTGTGGTTCTGAAGCTGGCCGGCAAACGTGTGGACAACATGATCTTGAAGGACCCGGCCGCCATGAAATGCGCGTTCGGCGAAAACCCCAAGCGTTGTTACGGCTCCAATATGAAAAAGAGCCCCATGACGCGCATGGCCACCGCCGCGCTTTTGCGGGAGCTTTTGTTCAAGACCCGCCGCTACCGGGACGACAAAGCCGCCGGGAAAGACCCCGCCTTTGACATGAAACTGGAAGCCATGATCCCTGTGATCAACGGTGAAATTCCTTTAAAAGCACACGCCCACCGCGCCGACGATATTCTGACGGCGGTACGCATCGCCCGGGAGTTCCATGTAAAAATCACGCTGGATCACTGCACGGATGGCTCTCTCATTGCGGACGAACTGGCCAAAGAAGGGCTCCCCGCTTTTGTGGGCCCCTCTCTGGGCGGAAAGAGCAAGATCGAATTGCTGAACAAAAGCTTCCGCACACCGGCTGACCTGCACGCTGCGGGCGTCAGCGTCAGCATTATTACCGACGCGCCTGTCATTCCCCTGCAGCATCTGCCTCTGTGCGCCGGTCTGGCCGTCAACGCCGGGCTGGAAGAAGACGAAGCCTGGCGCGCCATCACCATCACACCGGCCACGCAGCTGGGTGTGGGCGACCGGGTGGGCAGTCTGGAGCCCGGCAAGGACGGCGATGTGGTCATCTGGACTGCCGACCCGCTGCGCACGGTAGGAGGCGAGGCCGCAATGACCATTGTAAACGGACAGGTGGTTTATTCTGCACTGTAACAGTGCACCTGTTTCACGGATAAAGGAGTACATTCATGACAACACAACAGCGTTATGACGCCAAACGAAAACGCCTTCAGCAAAAACTGGAGCGGCTGGACCACCAGGAAGAGCGCGCTCTGCAGCGGGAAGCCCGTCACGATGCCCAGATTGCCCGGGACCTCGCGGGTGTTCCCGGCCATTTTGCCCACGGACTGAATTTCTACAAACTATTCTGGATGTTTTTTCTGTGCTGCTTCCTCGGCGTTGTGATCGAGACGGTTTTCTGCTGGGTCGTCTCGGGACATTTGACCCAGCGCACCGGCCTGGTATGGGGCCCCTTCAATTTAATTTACGGCATCGGAGCCGTTTTGCTGACCATTTGTCTGCGCCCCTTTATCGGAAAAAGCGACCGCTGGATTTTCGTGGGTGGTTCGGTTCTGGGCGGCGCCTTCGAATATTTCTGCAGCTGGCTGCAGGAGACGATTCTGGGCACGGTCAGCTGGGACTACTCCGGCTATCCCTTCAACCTGAACGGCCGCATCAACCTCCTGTACTGCCTGTTCTGGGGCGCGCTGGCTCTGGTGTGGATCAAGGAGATTTATCCGCGGCTGAACGGGTTCATCGAACGGAACGTCTCCAAGGTTTACGGTCTGACGCTGACCTGGATTCTGATCGTATTCATGCTGGCCAATTCGCTGGTCAGCGGCGCGGCAGTCCTGCGCCAGGCGCAGCGTTACGATGGGATCCCCGCCACCAGCGGCTGGCAGCAGCTCATGGACAAACAGTATCCCGACGAGCGCCTTGCCAAAATTTATCCCAGCATGGTGCGAACGGACTGAAGTTTCTGTTAAAAAGAGCGTGCAACAAACCGTTGCGCGCTCTTTTCTTTTCATTTTGAGCCGTCTGTGCTAGGATGTGGGCAGAAAGGAAGGATTCACCCATGTCAAAACCGCTTGCAGAAATTCTGCGCACCGCCCGCCAGAATAAAAGTCTCACGCAGGAACAGCTGGCCGCGCAGCTGTATGTGACGCGCCAAACCGTGAGCAGCTGGGAAAAAGGGCGGACGGAACCCGACCTGGAAACACTGCGAAAGGTGTGCCGGGCGCTGGACCTGTCACCAGAGGAACTGCTGCTGGGCAGTTCTGCTCCCGAGGGCGGAAGCGCTGCGCTGATACGCTCTGCCTCGGTTTGCTTCTGGAGCATGACGGTGCTCTGTCTATTGCAAGGTATTCTGGCATGCGTTTTGCGTTCGCTTACGCCCGGTCTCTACGCCGGCCTGTTGTTTCTCTGCCAGGTGACGTTCTATCCCATTTTTTCCTACATGCTGCGGCACCGGGATTATACGCTGCTGGCCGGTTACGATGCAAACGCCGCTTACGATTTTCCGGCACTGCGACACATGGTGGCCCTGCTGCACGTCAGCTGGGCCGCCAACGGCCTGCTGGCAGCCATTCTGGGTGGCCTGCTGTTTGTTCTTCCGCCTGCCCTTCCCTGGCTGATTCTGGTTTATATGACCAATCTGTGCGTTACGGCTCTGGTGATTGAAAATAAATGCAGCGAGCAGGTGTATCTGCCCGGCTCCCGGGACCGAAGTTTGGCCCGGATGACAAAATGGAGCACCCTGCTGGGGGTTCTGATGCTTCTGACCGGCGTTGAATGGGGTGTGGCGCTTTGCTTTGTCACCGACCCGCAAACACTTCCCATCGGGCCGTTTCTTCTCTCCCTCTTTGGCCAGCAGATCTGCGGCGGACTGCTTCTGTTCAGCCAGAACCGGGCTGCCCGCAGCGCCGTGAATCAGGGGGCGGAATCCTGCCCCCTGACACGCACTTCCCGCCTCAGTCTGGTTGCGTATATTCTTCTGTTCCTCTGGATGACTTGGGTGCTGCTGTGACTTTTCTTTTGAATAAAAATGCGGTATACTGATAGCCGAAGGAGGGATGTTCATGCGCCGCCGTGTTTCTGTCAAACCGGGAAAGGGCCCATCCGCGTTGGGATTTGTTGTCGGCCTTGCGTTTGTGGTCATTGGGGTGACGGTTGTCATTCCTTCCGCCGGGCTTTTCGGGCTGCTGTGGACGGGCGTAGCCATTGCAATCTGCGTGATGCACGGAATCAATCTGTTCTCCAAAAAAGGGATCTCCACCCACGAGCTGATCGTGGATGATGCGGACCGCTCAGTGGAGCAGCGTCTGGAGCAAGTGCGCGCATTGTACGAGCAGGGCCTCATCACACAGGCCGAGTACGAAGAAAAGCGAAAAGAGCTGCTGGATCAGCTCTGATCCAAAGGGAGGCATTTTTTGTGAAAAAAGTCGGATTTATTGGATTGGGTGTCATGGGAACCGCCATGGCGCAGAACCTGCTGAAGGCCGGCTTCGAGGTATTCGTTTGGGCGCGTCACCCTGAAAAGGCTCAGGCCACCCTGGACAAGGGCGCCCATTGGTGCGATACGCTGGCGGACTGCGCCCGCGGCCGGGACGCAGTGATCACCATGGTGGGCTTTCCCCAGGATGTGCGGGAAGTATACTTTGGTGAGGGCGGAATTCTGGACAACGCGGACAAAGGCACCCTGCTGATCGATATGACCACCACCAGCCCCCGTCTGTCCGTAGAGATTCACACCGCAGCAATCCAAAAAGGACTGCGGGCGGTAGACGCGCCTGTTTCCGGTGGTGATGCCGGCGCCCGGAATGCCACATTGTCCATCATGATGGGCGGCGACAAAGCCGACTGCGAGGCCTGCATGCCCCTGTTTGAGGCCATGGGTAAAACCATTGTGTACGAGGGACCGGCCGGAAGCGGCCAGCACACCAAAGCTGCCAACCAGATCGCGCTGGGCGGGGCCATTGCCGGCGTGTGCGAAGCCATCAGCTACGCCAAAGCGGCCGGGCTGGATGTCCAGACCATGCTGAACAGCATCAGTCAGGGTGCGGCGGGCTCCTGGCAGATGAGCAATACCGCGCCCCGGATGCTGAAAGGGGATTTTGCTCCGGGCTTTTATGTGAAGCATTATGTAAAAGATTGCAATATCGCGCTGGAAGAAGCCGGGGAACGCGCACTGAGCCTTCCGGTTCTGCAGACCGTGCGGGACATGTACGCACAACTGGAAGCGGACGGCCTGGGTGACGACGGAACGCAGACGCTGATCCACTATTATGAAAAAAAGTGATAAAACCCAAAGGCCGGGGCCGTGCTTGACGCACGGCCCCGGCCTTTTTTCACAACTGATTCAAAAGAGGCCGCAGAAAGGCTTCATCCACCCAGTCGCAGCGTTTTCCGTCCGCCTCCTGCAGCGCTTCGGCCCAGGGCGGCATCGAGGCAGGCGGATGCTTCTCCAGCGAGCGGCGCAGCAACCGGCACAGTGTTCTGTCTTTCCAGGTCATGGCCTGCTCATCACAGGCGCCCCGGCAATACACAAAAGGAATGTGCTCCAACGGGCCCTGAAAATTGGCGCGACGAATCTTTTCCACTTCTTCAGCATCCAGAGGGGAAGCTCCCACTCCAAAAACCAAAATCCTCTTTTGCGGCATCTTCGCGCAAAATTTTTTCAAAAACGGCACACAGGATACACGGCCGGCGTAAAGGCCGCCGCCCGCCAGAACGGTATCAAAGCCGGCCAGTTCTTCCACTTTCAGGCCTCGGATCTCACGGCAGGGACACTCCAGCTTCTGCGCCAGCATGTGGGCATACCGGGCGGTGGAGCCATATTTTGAGCGATAGATCACCACGGCATTCATTGCTGCATCTCCTTTCCCCCGGCTTCGATCCGCCCGGTGCCTTCATAAAGTTTCATCATACATTCATAAAACAGGCTCAGCTGCTTGTCCGAGTAATCCGCAAACAAAAGATGCAACTTCTCCTCATGAACGTGCGCATAGTCTGCCAGAAACTGCTCCGTTTTTGGGGTCGGAACAATGGCGCAGGCACGCGGGTCCGCCGCATTGGCGCGCAGCTCTACAAATCCATTTTTCTGCAGGAGGGCCGCCAGTTTCTTAATGTTCTGACGGGAACACCCCAGCATCCGTCCCAGTTCCGTAAAGGTGGGGCTTTCTCCGTGTATCTGCGCCTGGCGCGCCATGACCAAAAGCATAAACTGCTTCAGTGTTAATTCACCCTGCTCCTTATCAAAGGCAGTCTGCAGGCGGTTTTGCAGAATAAACAAACTTGCAAACAGTCCTTTCTCCTGCTTTGCGCGCCCCAAACCGTATTCCTGCATCCACTTTTCCATGGTCAACACCTCTTTCTTATATTAGCAACTAGTTACCAATATGTCAATAAAAAAAGACCCGCTGTCAGCGGGTCTCCTTTTCCGGGAATGAACTGTCCGGTTTTTTCAGGGAAAACGTCGAACGAAGTGCGCCAAAGCGGCAGGCCTTCAGGCAGGCGCCGCAGCGAATGCACTGGGTGGAGTTGGGGGTCTTCCACACCGGAATGTCCAGTTTGCACGCCGCTTGACAAGCGCCGCAATGGGTACACTTGGAAGCATCCACCTGAAACCGATACAGCGCAATGGGATTGAACAGGCCGTACACAGCTCCCAGCGGACAGGCATAGCGGCAAAACGGGCGATTGACCAGCACAGACAGCGCCAGAACCAGAACGAGCAGTGCCATTTTCCAGGCGTAAAGCCACCCCAGAGAACGGCGAAGCCCCTCGTTGAGCCACACCAGCGGAATGCCGCCGAACAGCGTCCCGCTGGGGCAGACATAGCTGCAGAACCAGGGCTTTCCCTGCCCGACAAAATCCACCACCACCAAGGGCAACAGAATGACGAACACCGCCAGAAGCACATAGCGCAGGAATTTTAAAAAGCGGTCGCCCGGCAGGCGGCGCAGCTTGCGCGGAAAAGGAATTTTATACAACAGGTCCTGCACCAGGCCGAACGGGCACAGCCAGCCGCACACAAAACGCCCTGCCAGCGTCCCCACAAAGGCAAGAAACCCGAACACATACAGGGAGAAGCGGAAACTGGAACTGCCTAACACCGCCTGCAGCGCACCGATGGGACAGGCGCCCACCGCACCGGGGCAGGAATAGCAGTTCAGCCCGGGCACGCACAACTGTTTGAAAGGGCCGGAATAAATCCGCCCCTTTAAAAAACCCGTTACATAGCCATTGGTCAGCGCCGCAAATGCGATCTGGACCCAAAGGCGCAGATTCTTTTTTTGTTGTTTCAGCCAACTAGCCAAGACCAATACACTCCATGCAAATATTACTCGCCTTCATCCAGACCTGCTGGACTTCGCCCCGGACAGCGCCGGCTGCCATCATCCCCACAGCCGCCACCAGCAGTGCGGCTGCCAACCATCGTTTCGCCCGCTCGCTCATATCAGCCCGCCTGCTCCACTGCATCCAGATGCGCGTCGATATATGCCTGCCAGGCCTCTTTGGAGGGAATCATTCCCACCAGTGCATTGCCCACAGGCTTTCCCTCACTGTCCACAAAATAAGTGGTAGGGAACGCATACAGGCTGGACGCTAAATCACTGCGATACAGGTCCAGATCCATGGGAATATGCAGATAATCCGCACCGGTTTCCGTCACGATCTGCGCGGCTTTTTCCATTTGGCTGTCGCTGATGGTTCCGTCCGAATTGAGTACATCGCCCACAATGCCGATCACCTGCACGCCTTTTTCCGCGTACTCCTGGGCGATTTCTCCCAAGTCCGGCATTTCCTGCAGGCAGGGGCTGCAATAAGTGGCCCACACGTTGATGACCGTGAGCTTATAGTCTGCAAACACCGAAGCGTCCACCGGGTTCCCGTCCAGATCCTGCGCGGAGAGTTCGCTGAAATCCACCGGCGTATCGGTTCCGTCATATTCCGGGTCCACCTGATACCCTTCCTGAACCGGATGCGACTCACTGGCCGCAGATGAGGACGGCGGGGTCTGGGACGAAGAAGATGTGTTTTCGCTTTCACCCGCGGATGCACAGCCGGCCAGCATGGCCGCAGCCAGCACTGCCGCTAACGTTTTTTTCCAGTTCTCCATACAAAACCTCCCGGGAAAGTTCTTTTTTGTATTTTACCAGCCTGAGGCAGTCTCGTCAAGTGACTTTGTCACGTTCTGCCCGTTCTAAAAAAAAGACGATTTTGCAAGCAAAATCGTCTTTTTCCATCACAGCACCTTGCCGAGGAAATCCTTCAGGCGCGGATTTTTGGGGGTTGCAAAGAATTCTTCCGGCGCGGCATCCTCTACAATGACGCCCTCGTCGATGAAAATCACTCTGCTTGCCACTTCCCGCGCAAACGCCATTTCGTGCGTGACAATGGCCATGGTCATGCCGTCCTG
>CALXIP010000083.1 GCA_944388395.1 uncultured Ruthenibacterium sp. | reverse complement strand
CTGCGTGCCGCCTGTGGGGCTATTCTTCAAAGTGGCGCAGCGCCGACCGGTGCAGCCGGTACATGGTCTTGCGGTCCGGCTGACGGCCCGGGTACAGCTGCGCTGTCACCTCCGGCCAGGTCATGCGCCGGTCGTACCGGAAATCCGTGTACCGCAGCCGCAGCACCTCCCGCTCCAGCGGGTCCTCCACCCGGGCAATGGCTCGCTCCACCGCCCGCATGAACCGCCGGTTCGCCCGGTAATCGCTGCCTTCCGGCTCGTCCAGCCGGTCGGCAATGCTGCGGTTCGCCCGCCAGAACCGCTCGTACTGCTCCAGATCCTGCCGGGTCATGGTCTTCCCTCCTTCTTTCGCATACACACGGGCAGCACGCACACCGGCGCGCCGTCCCGCCGCCAGGCACAGTGCCGGTACGGGCAGCGCCGGGCCAGCTCCCGGTCGGTGGGCGGCGTGCACCGGCGCAGCATGCGCACCAGTCGCCGCCGGGGGTCAATGTTCTGATTCATGTGGGTCGCTCCTTTCCTGTATGGGGTGAAACACCGGCGCGGGCCGCGCGGCCAGCTGCGGCCGCAGACGCTGCGCTGCCTGCCACACATCCGCCGCCGTGGGCGGGTACCGGCTCTCCCGCATCAGAAGCGCCAGCGCCCGCCGGGCGTCCCGGGCGGTCAGCTGCTCCAGCGCCTGTGCCCACAGGTCCATGGCCGTGCGCAGGGTGTCGGCGTCCGCGTCTCTGTAGAAAGACGGCCACGCCGCCCGGATCTGCGCCATCAGCTGCTTTACTTCCTGCCTTGTCATACATCCTCCCGCAAAAATGGGTTTTCCTGCGCCGCCGCGCCCCGCCGCTCCCAGGTGCGCAGAGCCGCCTTCCAGTCCCGCATGGGGTTGGGCCCCAGCCGCCAGCCGTTGGCCGTGTAGAAGTCCACAAAGCGCTGGGGGTCCACCGGGCTGCCGCGCCCGGCACAGTACGCCTGTACCTGGGCAAGGGTGGGCGGCGTAAACATCTTCTTCTCCTTTTCCTTCTCTTTCTCCTTCTCCTTTTCCTTCTCCTTGGGGGGCGTTCGGTACCGTTCGCTAGAATTGGCCGCTTTCCGCTGCCCGCCCAGCGCGCCGTTGCGTCGGTTTCGGCTGCATTTTTCCTCGTAGGAACGAATATCCCGGTCGATCTGCTGACGCATGCCGGGAAAGACGAAACGCTCGTTTCCGCACAAAGGCGACTGCTGCCCTGCGGCGCTGTACCGCAGAAGCGCCCGGAACAGGCGGCCGCACTCCTCGTCGGTCAGCGGCTCCATGGCCTCCAGATAACTGTGATACGCCTGAAAAAACTCTCTGGCCACACGCTTGTTCCCCCCTTACGCCAGCGCCGAGGGGCAGTGCTCGCAGGCAATGACCCGGCCCCTTCCGTCTGTAAAATACCGCTCGCCCTGGTACACCGGCGCCCCGCAGGCCGGGCAGCAGAACTCCGGCCGGGCGTCCGCCAGCGGGTCAAAGGCGTACCGCCGTCCCCGGAACTGCTCCGGCTCGCCGGTGCTCAAAAATTTCCAAGTTGCTTCAAGCCACCACCTCCCACTTTTTAGTTGCTTTGTGCAACTCTCTGACCCAAGAATACCCCATTCTGCCCCCAAAGTCAATAGCATTCCGCAACTTTTATTTTATAATTTTCCCTTTACGCAACTCTCGGGGTGCAAAGAAGGCCGCGTCCTGTGACGCGGCCAACCGGCTTTTTTGGGCGCCGTGGAAACCCTTTGGTTCGCGCAGCAGCCGCCCGGCCCCTTTCCCTCACCCCAGCACGTGGGCGCGGATGTAGGCAAAGGTGGCGTCCTCGCCTTCGTCCTTGAGCATGGTGAGCAGCTGCTCCAGCAGGGCCTGGGTGTGCGGATGGATGAGGTAATGGTCCCGGGAGCGCATGTAGTAGTCGTAGGCGGCGCGGTCGGTGTAGGCGTCCCGCAGATAGGTCTTGCTGGCGGCCATGCGGTCGCACAGCATCTCCACCACGTACTTTTTGGGCATGGGCATGCCGTTCATGGTGTGGTCGCCGCCGGGCTGGTAGTCGATCCAGTATTCCAGATGATGGCGGTTGCGGCCCTTGTGATGCAGCCAGGCGGCGCTGTAGCCCAGGGCTTCGCGCTCGGCCTCGTTGGGGCTGCGGGTGCCCTGAAAATAGCGGGCGCCGGGCAAAAACTCCACCGGGGAAAACTTGGACAGATCGTGGGTGAGGCCCTGCCAGTAAAGCCCCACCCGGAAACAGTGGCGCATCACCAGCCGCTTGTGGTGGCAGATGGTGCGAAAATGTGCCCATGGATGCACGGAAAACGCCTCCTTGCTGTGGTCTGCGGGCGTCACAGGGTGGCCTGCGCGCCGCAAAGGCCCTCAAAGTCCAGCCGGAAGCGCTCCACCGCGGCGTCCACCGCGTCCAGCTTCAAAAAGGCCTCCAGCACGTCCGGGCTGACGGTGGCCGCCCCCACGCCGCAGCGCACCAGCTCCAGCACCTGGCGGCAGTTTTTGAAGCTGGCGGCCAGCACCTGGGTCTTCAGGCCGTTTTTCTGGAACAGCTCGTGAATGTCCCGGGCCACGGCCACGCCGTCGCCGCCCAGATTGTCGATGCGGTTCACATAGGGCGCGGCGTACACGGCCCCGGCCTTGGCCGCCAGAAAGGCCTGCATCTGGGTGTACACGGCGGTGGCCGTCACCCGGCAGTCCGATGCCGCCAGCAGGCGGATGGCCTTGAGCCCTTCCCGGGTGACGGGCACTTTCACGCAGGTGTTTTCGCCCAGTTCGGCCCGGATGCGCCCGGCCTCGGCCACCATGCCCTCTGCGTCGGTGCTGAGCACCTGCACGTGCAGCTCGCCCTCAGAGCCCAGAAAATCCCGCAGGCCCCGCAGCACCCGGTGGGGGTCGCCGCCGGCGCGTGCCAGAATGCTGGGGTTGGTGGTCACGCCGTCCACGGGAAACGTTTCATACAGCTGTTTGATTTTTTCGATGTTCGCGTCGTCGATGATGAGTTTCATACCGCAAAACCGCCTTTCCTGCCTTTTATTGTATGATTTTTTCGTGCGCAAGTCAAAAAGACTTGTAATTTTTTCCGGTTTTGGCTATGCTGAAACCAGAAACTCAGCCAAAGGAGGTTGTGCAATGGATCTGACTGCATTTTTCAAACTGAATTACGGACTGTATGTGATCTCCAGCATGGACGGCACCCGCGCCTGCGGATGCGTGGTGAACACCCTGACCCAGGTGACGGCCGAGCCGGCCCGGGTGACGGTGGCGGTGAACAAGGGCAACACCACGGCCGAGGCCATTCGGGAGTCGGGCTTTTTCGCCGCGGCGGTGCTGACCCAGGACGTGCCCATGGACACCATCAGCCTGTTCGGGTTCCGCTCCAGCCGGGAGGTGGACAAATTCGCCCAGGTGTCCTACGGGGTGGATGAGAACGGCGCGCCCTACCTGAACGAAGGGGTGAACGCGCGGTTCGCCTGCCAGGTGCTGGAGTGCTGGGACGTGGGCACGCACCTGCTGTTTTTGGCCGAGGTGACGGACTGCGAGGTTCTGAGCAATCTGCCCAGCATGACGTACGCCTATTACCACACGGTGAAAAAGGGGCTGACGCCGCCGAAAGCGTCCAGCTACCAGAAGGCGCAGCCCAAGGCGTCGGGCTGGCGGTGCACGGTGTGCGGCTACATTTACGAGGGCGAGGAGCTGCCCGCGGACTTTGTTTGCCCGGTGTGCAAGCAGCCCGCCAGCGTGTTTGAGAAGATTTGAAAAAAGGCCGGAAGGGCGCTGCCCTTCCGGCCTTTCTGTTTTTTTCCGCGGCTTTCGCCCCGTGGCAAAAGCGCTTATTCCATTTCCTTGATGTTCTTCACCGCATAGGTCTTCACCGCGGACGCGTCCTCTTCCACCGCGTAGCCGCTGCTGCCCTCGGTGGCCAGCTGCTGGTACTGCTCCTGCTTCATCAGGTTCTCGATCTGCACATAGTACATGCTCTCGAATTCCTCGTCGTCCGCATAGTTGGCCACGCGCTGGTAGATCACCGGCGCGCTGAGCTCCGTCTGCAGCATGGCATAGCCCACGTCCTGGTCCCGCAGCGCCTGCACCACTTCTTCCGAGAAGTAGCCGTTGCTGTCGTCGCTGGCAAAGCCCGTCATCATCAGGCTGGACAGGGTGCTCTCCTCGTCGTAGGTGCGGCCCACGGCCTCGCAGGCCTTTTTCACCGTCTCCTCGGCCAGCTCGCTGAGGGTGCCGCCCGCGTTCAGGGCGTCCGTCAGCTCCCTGGCATAGGTGTCGATCTGGTTGCGGGCCTCGTCCGTGGCCTGGTTGCCCTCGTCATCGCTGACCGGCAGCACCAGAGACGAGATGTTCACATAGTGCTCGTCCATGTAGGCCTCGGCGTCTTCCAGGCTGATCTCGTCCGCGGTCTCGGCCCAGGCTTCGTACAGCATCTGGTACTTGGTCTCGGTGAGATAGAACGTCTCGTAAGACGCGGCGCCGATGCCGTTGTCCGCGTACCAGTCCGCGGAGGCCTCGTAATGGGAGGCAGCCTGGCTCTGGGCCTCGGTGAGCTCGTCGCCCTCCAGCTTCAGGCCCTGGGCCTCAAACTCCCGGTCGATCCACACCCAGCGGCGCAGATCTTCCACGGTCTTTTCATGCACCCAGTCCACGGCGTCCTGGCCTTCGATCTGGCCGTCCTGCACGGTGGCGCCGTCCTCCACCAGTCTCTCGGCCTCGGTGTAGGCGTTCAGCTGATACATCAGATATACGCCCGCGGGCACCTGCACCCCGTCCACCGTCATCACATTGGCGGGGGTTTTCAGCGTGCACGCGCTCAGGCCAAGGCCCAGCGCCGCGCACAGCACCGCCGCGGTCCATCGTTTCAAATTCAACATCGTTCCCTCCCAAACGGAAATCGTACATTTCATTATAGCCCGGCGCCGCCGTCTTTGCAAGACGCGGCCTCGTCCATTTTTTCCAGCGCCATGCGCAGCACCTCCAGCGGCTTTTCCCCCGGCTGCACCCGCACCGACAGATAGGGCTTGCCGGAGCCGTTCACCAGCAGCCGCCGGCCCATGCTTTGCAACAGAGGCTTCAGCAGCGCCATGTCCAGCCGGTCGGAATACAGCAGCAGCGCGTCCCGGCTCTGGCTGATCTCGTACACGCCCAGCCGGGCCGCCTGCACCCGGATGAGGCTGATGTCCACCAGACCCGTGACGCTGGCGGGCACGTCGCCGTAGCGGTCGATGAGCTCGTCCAGCACGTCGGAGGCGTCGTCGCTGTTCTGGATGGCCGCGATGCGCTTGTACGCCTCGATGCGGCCGGCCGGGTCCTCGATGTAGGTTTCGGGGATGTAGGCGTCCACGGTGATGTCGATGAGGCAGTCGCTCTTGTCGGCCTTCACCGGCTCGCCCTTGGCCTGGGCGATGGCCTGATTCAGCAGCTTGACGTACATGTCGTAGCCCACGCTCTCCATGTGGCCGTGCTGGCTCTGGCCCAGCAGGTTGCCCGCGCCCCGGATCTGCAGGTCCCGCATGGCGATGCGGAAGCCCGACCCGAAGCTGGTGAACTCCCGGATGGCGGACAGGCGCTTGGCGGCCACGTCCGTGAGCACCTTGCTGCGCCGGAAGGTGAAGTAGGCGTAGGCCTTGCGGCCCGACCGGCCCACCCGGCCCCGCAGCTGGTACAGCTGGGCCAGACCCATGTAGTCCGCGTCCTCAATGACCAGGGTGTTGCAGTTGCGCACGTCCACGCCGGTCTCGATGAGGGTGGTGCACACCAGAATGTCGATCTCGCCGTCCAGCAGCTGCTGCCACACCCGGGACAAGGCCGCCTCGTCCATGCGGCCGTGGGCCGTGGCGATGCGCGCGCCGGGCAGCATCTCGCCCAGGTGGGCGGCGCAGCGCTCCAGCGTGTCGATGCGGTTGTGGATGTAATAAGCCTGGCCGCCCCGGTCCAGCTCCCGGCGCAGCGCCTCGGCGATGATGCCGTCGTCGTGCTCCAGCACGTAGGTCTCCACCGGGCGCCGCTCCACGGGGGGCTCCTCGATGGTGCTCATGTCCCGCACGCCGCTCATGGCCATGTTCAGCGTGCGGGGGATGGGCGTGGCCGACAGCGTCAGCAGATCCACGCCGATGAAATTCTCTTTCAGTTTTTCCTTGTGTTTGACGCCGAACCGCTGTTCCTCGTCGATGATGACCAGCCCCAGGTCCCGGAACTTCACGTCCTTCTGCAGCAGGCGGTGGGTGCCCACCACAATGTCCACGGTGCCCGCGGCCAGCCCCTTCAGGGTGTCCTTGATCTGCTTGGGGGTGGCGAACCGGCTCAACAGCCCCGCCTTCACGGGGAAGGCCTCCATCCGGGACAGAATGCCCGTGTAGTGCTGCCAGGCCAGAATGGTGGTGGGCACCAGAATGGCCACCTGCTTGCCGCCCATGATGCACTTGAAGGCGGCCCGCAGCGCCACCTCGGTTTTGCCCACGCCCACGTCGCCGCACAACAGCCGGTCCATGGGGAAGGGCTTTTCCATGTCCTTTTTGATCTCCGCCGCGCACTGCAGCTGGTCCGGGGTCTCGTCGTACTCGAACCGGGCCTCAAAGTCCCGCTGCCACTCGCCGTCCTCGGGGAAGGCGAAGCCCTGGGCCTGCTGGCGGCGGGCGTACAGCTCGATCAGCTCTTTGGCCATCTCCTGGGTGGCCTTGCGCACCCGGCTCTTGGTCTTGTTCCAGCTTTCGCCGCCCAGTTTGGACAGCTTCACCCGGTCGCTGTCGCCGGGGGCCGTGTACCGGCTGAGCAGGTCCAGCTGGGTGACGGGCACGTACAGGGTGTCGCCCTTTTCGTAGCGGATCTTCAAATAGTCCTTGACCACGCCCTGCAAGTCCAGCCGCTGGATGCCCGCGTACAGGCCGATGCCGTGGTTCTGGTGCACCACGTAGTCCCCGGGCTGAATGTCCGTCAGGCTGGACAGGCCCTTGTTTTTGGCCTTTGCCTTTTTGGCGGGCTGCTGGCCGGGCCGCCGGCCGGTGAACACCGCCAGCCGGGCGAAGGGATAGTCCGCCCCGGCGCTGAGGTGGCCTTCCAGCACCGCCACGGTGCCGGGGGCCGCGTCGTCGCAGGGCCCGTCCAAGGCGGTGGCGGAAAAGCCGTCCCGCTGCAGATCCCGGGCCAGGGCCTCGGCCGCGCGGCGGGTGCCCGCCAGCACCGCCACCGCGTACTTGCGCTCCAGCAGGCTTCGCAGCTCCTCTTCCAGGGCGCCCACCTCCCCGGACCAGGGGGGCAGGGCGTTGGCCTGGGCGCTGACCGTGTCCCGCAGGGTCAGCTGGGGGATGGTGCGGGCGAAGTTTTCGCACGCCACGGTGCGCCCTTTCTGGGCCGCGTGCCACAAAAAGGCCGCTTCTTCGTAAAAACGGTCCATTCCCGGGGCCAGAATGCCCTGCTCGAACAGACCTTTCATCTCCTCGCCGAACCGGGTCTCCAGCGCCCGGGCGCTCTCCCGGATGGCGCTGGGCTCGCTGAAAAACAGCAGCGGGTCCGACAGGTATTCCAGCACGGTGGCGGGTTTTTCGTACCGCACCGCCAGATATTTGTCCATGGCCGTGGGCAGCGCGCCGCCGTCCAGCAGGGCCAGATCGTCCTCCATGGCCGCCTCCAGCTGCCGGGCGGCCCGGCCCTTGGCCCGGCCCGCCGCCTGCCGCAGCAAAGCCGCCGCCCCGGCCGCGTCGCCGAACAGCACTTCCCGCGCCGGGGACAGGTGGATCTTCTCCACCGGGTCCTCCCGGCGCTGGCTCACCAGGTCAAAGGTGTGGATGGTGTCCACCTCGTCCCCCCAGAACTCCAGCCGGCAGGGCTTCTCCATGTCGGGGGCGTACAGGTCCACAATGCCGCCCCGCACCGAAAACTGGCCCGGGCCGTCCACCTGGCTGCGGCGCAGATACCCGGCGCCGAACAGCCGCGCGGTCAGCTGCGCCAGCCCGATCTCCATGCCGGGCCGCACGGTCAGGGTGTTTTCGCAAAATTCGTCCCGGGGCATGGTCAGCTGCAAAAAGCCCTCCACGCCCGCGCACACCACCCGGGTGCGGCCGCCCACCACGTTGCCCAGCACCGACAGACGGCGGTACTCGTACTCGTGGTTCAGCCCCTCCACCGGGCGCAGCACAAAGTCCCGGGCGCAGAACACCTCGGCCGGCAGGCCGAAGGCGCTCACGTCCGCGGCCATGCGGGTGGCCTCGGCCTCACCGGCGCACAGCAGCAGCGCCGGGCGCCCGGTGTCCCGGCACAGCGCCGTCAGCACCTGGGCCCGGGCCGCGGGCGGCAGCCCGAACAGCGCCGTCACCCCGGGGCCTTCCGTCACGTCGGCCAGCAGCCGCCTGTATTCCGCCGTCCGCTTCAGCGGCTCTGTCAGCATCGTCCTCGCCTCACACCAAAAGATAAAATCCGCCCGCGATCACCAGCCCCGCCATGCCCACGCACCAGATCAGCGCGGCGGCAAAGGGGCCTTCCCGGTACAATACGCTTCCCTGGGCGCGCTTCATGTGCTTTGCGGCGCTCACCAGCGCCGCCGCGCCGCAGCCCGCCAGCACCAGGGGCACCGCCACGACCCCCGCCAGGCCCGCCAGCACCGCCAGCGCCGCCGCCAGGTCCTCCTGGCCCGCGGGCGCGGCCGGGGCCAGCCCCAGCACCGCCAGCGTGTACAAAAGCCACAAAAGCGGGCACAAAAGCAGCTTCAGGGGTCTTGTAAAACTTTTTTCCAGCCAGGCCTCCCGCCGGCACAGCGCAAACCGCGCCAAAACGCACCAGCTGGCCGCCGCACCCAGGGCCCCCAGCACCGGCGCCAGCGCCAGCACCCAGGCGCTGGGGCACAGCCCCACCCAGGCGCAGCCCGCCGCAAACATTCCTCCAAACACCAACAGAAACACGTCGTAACGTTGTTTTTTATCCATTGTATCGGCTCTGCGCAGCTTCAAACTGCCCTTTCATCATCATTTCCAGCGCGTCGGCCACGTCGTCGTAGCGCGCTTCCATGGCCTTGCGCTCGTCGGGGGAAAACCGGCTCAGCACCCAGTCGGCCAGGTCGTACTCCGGGTGGGGCTTGGCGCCCACGCCGATCTTCACCCGGGGAAACTCCTGCCCGATCTGGGAGATGATGCTCTTCACCCCGTTGTGCCCCCCGGCGGACCCCGCTTTGCGCAGCCGCAAACGGCCCGGCGCAAGGCTGATGTCGTCGAACAGCACGATCACGTTCTGGGCGGGCACCTTGTAGAAGGCGGCGGCCTTGCCCACCGCCTGGCCCGACAGGTTCATGAAGGTCTGGGGCTTCAGCAGCAGCACCTTGTGGCCCGCGGCCTCGCCGGTGCCGGTGAGGGCGTCAAACCTGGCCCTGTCCACCCGGATGCCCCAGCGCCGGGCCGCCCAGTCCAGCGCGTCGAACCCGGCGTTGTGGCGGGTGCCGGCGTACTTCGCGCCGGGGTTGCCCAGCCCCACGATCAAAAATTCCACGCTCGAAGGTTTTTGAAAGAACATCATTTCTCCTGCTTTTTCTTCTGTTTCTCAATGAATTTTTCCAGCTTGGCCCTGGCCCAGCCCGGCTTGTTCTGCTGGCGCGCCCGGGCAATGCCCAAAGCGCCGGCGGGCACGTCCTCGGTGATGGTGCTGCCCGCGGCGGTGTAGGCGCCGTCGCCCACGGTCACCGGGGCCACCAGGTTGGTGTTGCAGCCGATGAAGGCGTAATCCCCGATGGTGTTGCGGTGCTTGGCCGCGCCGTCGTAGTTCACGGTGACCACGCCGCAGCCGAAGTTGCAGTATTTGCCCACGTCGGAATCGCCCACATACGTCAGGTGGGACACGCTGGTGCCCTCGCCCACGGTGGAGTTTTTCACTTCCACAAAGTCGCCGATGTGCACGTTTTTGCAGATGTGGCTGTCCGGCCGGATGTGCACGAAGGGGCCGATGTTGGCGCCGTCGTCGATGACGCTGTTGTAGCCCTGGCTGGCGTTGAACTTCACGTGTTCGCCCACGGTCACGTTCTCCAGCAGCGCGTTGGGGCCGATGACGCTGTTTGCGCCGATCTTGGTCGCGCCCCGCAGAATGGTGCCGGGCAGAATGACCGCGCCGGGCGCGATCTCCACGCTCTCGTCAATGAGAATGCCGTCGGTCACATAGAATTCCACGCCCGCGGCCAGGTGTTTTTCAAGGGTGGCGGCATAGGCTGCGCGCCGCTGTTCCAGCTCTTGTTTCGTCATGCAGAATCCCCGCTTTCCAAAAAAGACTATACGAACTTATTGTACAACGAAACGCACTTTTCCGCAAGGAAAACGGGGCGATGCGCCGAAATCTCCCCATTTCTCTGAAAACCGGCCCGAAAAAGGACCAAAAATCGGTCAATTCGCGGTAGTCAGGCGCGCATCTTTTTGTTATAATATTGAGTGCGAAAAGACAAATTTTTTCGCCTGTGTTGTTGTGCGCAGAAAATTGTTTGGAGGTAGAGAATCTTGAGTCAGAAAAAGTACCTGTACCTGTTTTCCGAAGGAAACAAGGACATGCGCGAGATCCTGGGCGGCAAGGGCGCTAACCTTGCCGAGATGACCCGGGCCGGCATGCCGGTGCCCCAGGGCTTCACCATTTCCACCGAAGCCTGCACCCAGTACTACAAGGACGGCCGTCAGATCAACGAGGAGATCATGGCCGACATCTACGAGTACATCGGAAAGCTGGAAGAGATCGCCGGCAAAAAATTCGGCGACGTGAACAACCCCCTGCTGGTGTCCGTGCGCTCCGGCGCCCGCGCTTCCATGCCCGGCATGATGGACACCATTCTGAACCTGGGCCTGAACGACGAGAGCGTGGAAGGCCTGGCCAAGCTGACCAGCAACCCCCGCTTTGCCTACGACTCCTATCGCCGCTTCGTGCAGATGTTCAGCGACGTGGTCATGGAGATGAGCAAATCCGATTTTGAGAAGATCATCGACGAGATGAAACAAGCCAAGGGCGTCAAAGAGGACATCGACCTGGATGCCGACGACATGAAAGCCCTGGTGGTGAAGTTCAAAGCCCTGTACAAAGAGAAAATGGGCAAGGACTTCCCCTCTGACCCGAAAGAGCAGCTGATCGAGGCCGTCAAGGCGGTGTTCCGCTCCTGGGACAACCCCCGCGCCAACGTGTACCGCCGCATGAACGAGATCCCCTACGACTGGGGCACCGCGGTCAACGTGCAGTGCATGGCCTTCGGCAACTCGGGCAACCGCTCGGGCACAGGCGTGGCCTTCACCCGCAACCCCGCCACCGGCGAGAAAGCCCTGTTCGGCGAGTACCTGATCAACGCCCAGGGCGAGGACGTGGTGGCCGGCATCCGCACCCCGTCCCCCATCTCCAAGCTGCATGAGGAAATGCCCGAGGTCTATGACCAGTTCGTGGAGATCGCGCAGCGTCTGGAAAACCACTACAAAGACATGCAGGACATGGAGTTCACCATCGAGAACGGCAAGCTGTTCATGCTGCAGACCCGCAACGGCAAACGCACCGCCGCGGCCGCGCTGAAGATCGCCGTGGACCTGGTGGACGAAGGCATGATCGACGAGAAAGAGGCCGTTCTGCGCGTGGAGCCCAAGCAGCTGGACAGCCTGCTGCACCCGCAGTTTGACCCGGCTGCCCTGAAAGCGGCCCAGGTCATCGGCAAGGGCCTGGCGGCCTCTCCGGGCGCTGCCTGCGGCCAGGTGGTCTTCACTGCTGAGGACGCCAAAGAGTACGTGGAAAGCGGCAAAATGCCCAAAGTGGTGCTGGTCCGTCTGGAGACAAGCCCCGAGGACATCGAGGGCATGCAGGTGGCTCAGGGCATCCTGACCGTGCGCGGCGGCATGACCAGCCACGCGGCCGTGGTGGCCCGCGGCATGGGCACCTGCTGCGTGTCCGGCTGCGGCGACATCGTGGTGGACTACGACGCCAAGTGCTTCACCCTGGCGGGCAAGACCTATCACGAGGGCGACTGGATCAGCATCGACGGCTCCACCGGCAACATCTACGGCGAAGCCATTCCCACGGCGGACGCCTCCATCTCCGGCGACTTCGAGCGCTTCATGGAGTGGGCCGACGCCGCCCGCACCCTGAAGGTGTTCACCAACGCCGACAACCCCCACGACGCACAGCAGGGCGTGAACTTCGGCGCCGAGGGCATCGGCCTGTGCCGCACCGAGCACATGTTCTTCGAGGCGGACCGCATCAAAGCCGTGCGCGAGATGATCGTGGCCGAGAACGCGGAAGGCCGCAAGAAAGCCCTGGCCAAGATCCTGCCCTATCAGCAGGGTGACTTCGAGGCCATGTACAAGGTGATGGGCGACCGTCCCATGACCATCCGTTATCTGGACCCGCCCCTCCACGAGTTCCTGCCCACCAAACCGGCGGAGATCGAGGAGCTGGCCGCAGACCTGGGCATCACCGTGGATCACCTGAACACGGTCATCGCCAGCCTGCATGAGTTCAACCCCATGATGGGCCACCGCGGCTGCCGTCTGGCGGTCGCCTATCCGGAGATCGCGGAAATGCAGACCACCGCGGTCATCAACGCGGCCATCAATGTGCACAAAGAGACGGGCCTGAACATCGTTCCCCACATCATGATCCCCCTGGTGGGCGAAGTGAAAGAGCTGAAGTTTGTCAAGGACGTGGTGGTCGCCACCGCCGACAAGCTGATCGCCGAGGCCGGCGTGGACATGAAGTATGAAGTGGGCACCATGATCGAGATTCCCCGCGCGGCCCTGACCGCCGACGAGATCGCCAAGGAGGCCGAGTTCTTCAGCTTCGGCACCAACGACCTCACCCAGATGACCTTCGGCTTCAGCCGCGACGACGCCGGCAAGTTCCTGGGCTACTACTACGACAACAAGGTCTACGAGAGCGATCCGTTCGCCCATCTGGACCAGAACGGCGTGGGCAAGCTGGTGGAAATGGCTGCCAAGCTGGGCCGCTCCACCCGTCCCGACCTGGGCCTGGGCATCTGCGGCGAGCACGGCGGCGACCCCACCAGCGTGGAGTTCTGCCACAAGGTGGGCCTGGACTATGTGTCCTGTTCTCCCTTCCGTGTGCCCATCGCCCGTCTGGCTGCCGCGCAGGCTGCTATCAAGAACCCCCGTAAGTAATGCGGCGGCGGGCAGTTCGCTGAACCACTGAACAAAAACGCGCACATCGTCCGGTTGGGCGGTGTGCGCGTTTGTTTTGCATTCGCATACGGCAGGTGGTATAATAAACAGCAGTATGGCCGCCGCACAGGGCGGCAAAAGGAGGGCGGGCGATGGGCAGGTATGTCACAGCTGCCGCGGCGCTGCTGGCGCTCGTGTGCGGCGCGGCGGGATGTGTGTGGAGCGTCGGCGCGCTGGGAGAGCTCCCCGCCGCCGCGGCCGGGCAGGCGGTGGAGCCGGATCTGACGGCGGCGTCGGAGCTGGCCGCACAGATGCAGGCGCTCTACGACGCCAACCAGCCGGTGTCCATCGAGGAAAAGGGCGGCTGGCCGCAGCCGCACCAGGTGCTGGGCACCGTGACGCTGGAGGACGCGGGCATCGCGTGCGACATCTACTACGGCGACACCCAGGCCGATCTGCGCCATGGCGCCTGCTGCTACGACGCACAGCCCGGCCACATCCCGGGCGGCGGCAAGACCATGCTGATCGGGGCGCACAACAACACCTATTTCCACACGCTGGGCGAGGCGGAGATCGGCAGTCTGGTGCAGATCGAGACCTACTACGGCCGCTATACCTATGAAGTGTACGACACGGCGGTGGTGCGGGAGGACGACCCCACCGTCTACGATCTGAACGCCGACACCGAGACCCTCATCCTCTACACCTGCTACCCGTTCGACCAGCTCAGCCGGACCTATTACCGCTATTTTCTGTACTGCAGGCCGGTGTGGGGACAGCCCATCGCGGAGGTGCAGCCATGAGAGAGCGGATCCGCAGTTTGTGCGGTGTGCTGGGCGCTGGGCTGCTGGCGCTGGGCATCGTGCTGGGCGGGATGGCGGCGGGTTCCGCCCGCCTGACCGAACAGCGCGCGGCGGACTGCCTGGCGGAGAGCGGCCTGCTGGCCGCGCGTGAGGAAGAGACGGCGCAGGCCCTGCGGGAGCTGGCTGAAGCCGCCGGCCTCGACTATACCCCCAACCCCGCCGCCTTCCGCGCCGACGCGCTGGAGGCCTTCGCGGCGCATCTGGAGGGCAGGGAACCGGCCGCCGCGCACAGCCCCGGCACGGCACTGGCCGACGCGGCGCGGGCACAGCTGGACAGCCGGCAGCTGCGCCCCACCGACGAGATCGAGACGAACATCGAGCGGCTGGCCCGGCAGGCGGACGCGCTGTGGACCGCCGCGGTGGACCTGCCCGATGCGAAAACGCTGGCACAGGCGGTGCGCGCGCAGGCGGACAGCCCGCTGCGGGCAATGCTGTGGCCGGGCGCGGCGCTGGCCGTGCTCGGTCTGGCGGCGGCGCTGGCCGGGAACAGGAAGCTGCTGTGCACGGCGGCGGGCTGCATCGCCGGGGGAGGCGGCCTGCTGGCGGCGTCGGTGCTGGGCGCGCCGGCGGGACCGGGAATGGAGCTGACAGCCTGCTGGTACGGCGGGCTGCACGAATCTGCATGGCCCCTTGGCTGTCTGCTGCTGGCGCTGGGCGCGGCGGCGCTGGCGGCCGGAGCCGTGCGCCGAAAGGTGAGGAATCCGAGATGAACGCATTGATTGCGGTGCTGCTGTGCTTTGCGCTGCTGGGCGCGGTGGACAAGATGCTGAACGGCGTGCTGGGGGTGGCCCCGGCGTTCGACCAGGGGCTGGCCTCGATGGGGCCGCTGTGCCTGTCGATGGCGGGCATCTACTGCGCAGCGGTGGCGGTGCTGGGCGGCAACCCGGAGGCGGTGGCCGCAGTGGGCGAGACGCTGCCCTTCGACCCGTCGGTGCTGGCCGGGGCGCTGCTGGCGCCCGACATGGGCGGCTACGCCATCGCCACCCAGCTGGCGCAGGACAGGCAGGTGGGCGCATACAGCGCCATCCTCGTCACCTCCACGCTGGGCACGCTGGTCAGCTTTGCGCTGCCCATCTCGCTGGGGGCGCTGCCCGCCCACGAGACGGGCGGCTTCATGCAGGGGGTGCTGTGGGGCATCCTGTCGCTGCCGCTGGGGCTGCTGCTGGGCGGCCTGATCCTGGGCATGGGCCCCGCCCAGCTGCTGGGCGGGCTGTGGCCGGTGTGCGTGGTGTGTCTGGCGCTGTGCGCCGGGCTTCGGTTCGCGCCGCGCGGCTGCCTTGTGGCGATGAACGCGCTGGGGCAGCTGGTGCGGGTGGGCGGCATCGTGCTCATGTGCATCGTCACGGCGGGGGTCTTTGTGCCGGAATGGGCGCTGGTGGACCCCGCCCTGGTCAGCGAGGTGCTGGGCGTGGTGCTGCGCATCACGGCGGTGGTGTGCGGCTCGCTGGTGGCCACCACCCTGCTGATGAGCCGCGCCGGACGTCTGCTGCGGCGGGCGGCGGGCGCTCTGCGGGTGAACGAGTACGCCGTGGTGGGGCTGCTGGCCAGCCTTGCCAACAGCATCTCGATGCTGCCGCTCTACAGCCGGATGGATGTGCGCGGCAAGGTGATGAACGCCGCCTTCACGGTGAGCGGGGCGTTCTGCTTCGGCGGGCAGCTGGCCTTCGTGGCCGCGGTGGCCGACGGGCGGCAGGTGGGCGCATTCGTGGCGGCCAAGCTGCTGGCCGGCGCGGCGGCGGTGTGCCTGGCGCTGAAATTCACCCGCGGCGAGCAGGCACAGGCGCCCGCAGAGCAGACCGCATAACAAAGCAGAAGAAAGCCGCCCCGGATGCAAGGCGATCCGGGGCGGCTGTTTTTGTGTGTCGTTACGGCGCCGAAGCTCAGGCCTTGTAGCCCACGGCGTCGGCCAGCTCCTTGTCGATGACCACGACGGCGTTCTCGTGCATCTTCAGCATGGTGCTGGGGTTCTGGGTGGTGATCACGTCGTCCATCACCAGGCCCTTGATGGCGGGAACCTTGGCCAGGCCGGTGGCCACCAGGACCACGCACTTGGCGGCCATGATGTCGCCCATGCCCATGGTGATGGCCTTGGTGGGAACGTCCTCCTTCTTCTCGAAGAAGCGGGCGTTGGCGTTGATGGTGCTCTCGGTCAGGGTCTCGATGTGGGCCACCGAGATCAGGTGATCGCTGGCCTCGTTGAAGGCGATGTGGCCGTTGTTGCCGATGCCCAGCAGCTGCAGGTCGGCCGCGCCGCCCTCGCGCACCTTGCTCTCCAGCTCGGCGGCGTTGGCTTCAAAGTCGCCCATGCCTTTGGCC
>CALXIP010000082.1 GCA_944388395.1 uncultured Ruthenibacterium sp. | reverse complement strand
GGGCCGCCCCCGTCGCCCGCGGCGCGCATGGCCAGGCGGTAGGCGATCTCGGCGGTGCCCAGCACCAGCACGGCCAGCCCGATGAGAATGGGCAGCAGCCGCACCAGCGCCGCCGGCCACAGCAGCGAGGCCAGGCCCAGCACACACAACAGCGCCCCCGCGCCCACGGGCAGCCATTTCATCCGCTTCCAGTCGCTCATATTATTCCTCGTTCAGATCCAAATCCTCGCTGTCCGTCTCGCTGACGATGCCCGTGATGTTGAACGTGGCCGACAGCTTGTACTGATACACGTCGCTGTAGGTGAAGGCCACCCGGTAGGGGACCCCCGGCTCCAGACCGGTGAAGGTGTAGGTCTGGGTGGTGCCGTCCGCTGTCCAGTGGACGGTGCTGACGTACTGGGTGGTCTCGTCGCCCTGCTTCCACAGGGAGAAGGTGGCGTCCTTCCACTGGGTGTCCACGCCGTCGGTGAACAGCTCGCCGCTGACCGTTACGGTGATGGAACCGTTGGTGGTGAAGTAGCCTGTGGTCTTGTAGTTGGACGTGGCGTTTTTAAAGGCGCCCGCCAGCGTATCGCCGCTGAGCTGCGTCACAAACGCGTTGTTTTCCTCGGGCATGGAAAGACCTTCCGGCAGGGTGATGGAGCCGCCCGCCTCGGCCTGAAGAAGGTCCGTCTCGGCAATGCTGTCGTCTTCTTCCGCAGGGGCCGCCTCGCTGGAGCAGGCGGTCAGCGACAGGCACGCAGCCAGCGCGCACACTGCGCACACAAATGCCAAAATACGTTTCTTACTGGTTTTCATCCAAATATTTCCTCCGGTCTTTGACTTTTTAGCAAAAACTCGCTACAATGGTGATTGTACACATGTAGGCTGAAACGATATCATGCCTATTATACTACATTTTAAAAAATATACAAACAAAAAATAAGGAGCTGTTTTATGGACCCCCTTCAACTTGTGCGTTTTGTGAAGCACGGCTGTGTCTGTTTTGAAAAAGACGATGTAGTGATCTATGTGGACCCGTACGGGCTGGAAGACCGCCCCCAGGACGCGGACCTCGTCATCATCCCCCACAGCCATGGCGACCACTATTCGCCGCAAGACATCGCCCGCGTGAAAAAAGAGGACACCTGCTTTGCCACCACCGCCGAGGTGAGCCGGCTTCTGCAGTCGGACTTTGAGATCGACCCCGATTACATCACCACCGTGACCAGCCTGTCCCCCACTGTGGTGTTTGAGTGCGGCGCCATGGTCACGCCTCTGGTGGCGGAGAACAAACACCACCCCGAAGGGTTCGGCTTCGGCCTGCTGCTGGAGTTCGGCGGCGTGCGGTGGTATCTGTCCGGCGACACCGACGTGCTGGACGACGACATCCGCTGCGACGTGCTGTTCGTTTGCTGCGACGGCGTGTGGAACATGCCCGGGTTCGAGCAGACCGTGCCCGACCAGATCGCGCAGATGAGCCGCGCGCCGGGTCTGGTGATCCCGTATCACTACGACGAGGCCGAAAACCCCGGCACCGGCAAAAACGGCGCCAAGCTGTGCGAAGCGCTGCGCGCCCGGGGCATCCGCTGCAAAGAGTGGAACGGCTCCAAATTTGTGGGCTGACGGCCCCTTTCAACAGACGAAAAAAAACGACCCCCGTTCCGCGGAACGGGGGTCGTTTTTGATTTACACGCCGTTGGCCTGGCGCAGCGCCGCGCACTCCGCGGCCGCCAGGTCCGGCCAGGCACTGTTGGCAAACAGGCTGGCGTACCGGTACAGGCTGTAGCCGTACCCGTTCTTCGCCAGCGACCGGGCCATGTCCGCCAGATTGCGGCCGCTGGTCCACTCCCCGCTGGGCGCGGACGAGCCGTCGCCGTCCCCGATGCGGTAGGCCCCCAGCCCGAAGTACAGCGAAACCCCTTCCGCCCGGGGCATGGCCGCCCACTGGTTGACGATGTTGGCAAAGGCGTACTGGTCCGACCCGCTTTGCAGCCGGTAGTCAAACCCCCAATACACCTGGGGCATCACGTAATCCACATACCCCGGCGTGGACATCCACCGGCCCACGTCACTATACTGCGTGTTATAATTATTATCATTATTCCCCTGAGGACTAATTCCGAACCGCAGCGTGCGGCCCGTATCCTGAGCGGCGGTGTGCACGGTCTGGTACACCTGCTGCACCAGGCGGTTCACGTTGTCCCGCCGCCAGTCCTCCAGCGAGAGGGCGGTGCCGGAGGCCTGGAACTCGGCCAGGTCGAAACTTTCCTCGGTGGTGGGATAAAAATAGTCGTCAAACTGAACCCCGTCCACCTGGTAATTGCGCACCACCTCGTCCACGCCGGCGCAGATGTAATCCATCACGTCCTGACGGGAAGGGTCCAGATACAGCCCGCCCGCGGCCTCTTTCACCCATTCGGGATGGGTGGCGGTCAGGCCCGACTGAGCCAGGGCCGGGGGCATCTGGTCGTTGAGCGACACCCGGTAGGGGTTGAACCACGCCTCGATGGACAGGTCCCGGGCATGGGCTTCGGATACAAAAATGGCCAGGGGGTCAAAGTCCGGCGCCTGCCCCTGCACGCCGGTGACCAGATGGCTCCAGGGGAACAGGGTGCTGGGATAGATGGCGTCCGCAAAGGGGCGCACCTGCACGATGACGGTGTTCAGGCCAAGACCTTTACAGTTGTCCAGCAGCGCGCCCACGGACGCGGTGAAGGCATCGGACGAAGAGGTGTCCAGCAAAGGCCATTCCAGATAGCTGATCCACACGGCCCGGTAATCGGCCGGGGCCACGGATTCGTCGGCGGTGGCGCGCCAGTTTTCGGGCACGCCGGTGAAGTCCGGCCGGGAGCTGTCGGACCCGGCGGGTGCAGCGCACCCGGCCAGCACCGCGCAGCACACGGCGGCACACAAAAGCGATTTCAAAAAGCGCAAAACATTCCCTCCTTGTCCCTATTTCTATGCGGGGGGAAGAAGGGTTATGCGGCGTTGTCCCGCTGGTCGCAGTACAGCAGATAGGCCAGCACCAGCTGCACGGCGGCAAACACCACGGCCAGGCAGGCTTTCAGGGCCGCGGGCAGGGCCACAAAGCTGAACACCAGCTGCACGCCCCCGGCCAGGAAGGTCAGGAACACCATGGTGTGCAGCGGCTCGCCCTTTTTCCAGTAGGGCGCGGCAAAGCAGGGCCAGGCCAGCGCGCCGCCCAGCTTGGCGGGCACGCCGCCCATCAGGGAAAACACCACCAGCGCCGCCGCCAGCAGGCTGAGGCGGCCGGTCAGGCTTTTCACCCCGGCGCAGGCGCCGGTCATCAGCATCATGGCGCCGGCCAGAAACGAGGCGATGTTGAACAGCAGCGCCGCGTAGATGCCCGCCAGGTACAGCGCGCCGCCCGCCAGGTTCAGCACCGAGGCCAGCACGCCCAAGGCGTAGTAGGTTTTCTGGGTCACATTCAAACGAGGATTCATGGGTCGATTCTCCTTTTATTGGGTGGATTGGGCGCGAAAGCCCGCTTCGAACAGCACCGCACCGGCACAGCACAGGCCCGCGCAGCAGGCCAGCACCAGCGACAGGGACACGTCGGCGGCCCGGGACATGCCGGCGTTCACCGCGCCGGACACCAGCCCCGACACCATGGAATAGCCCGACAGCATCACGCTGGGCGGGCCCCAGCGCAAAGCGCAGGCGTTCTGGCGGGACAGCTCCCAGGGGCGGTAGACTCCGGCGTCCAGCTGCAGCGCCAGCAGGAACACGGTGCACAGCACCGGGCCGGGCCCCAGCGCCAGGCCCGCGCAGCACACGGCGGCGGTGCCAAAGCACACCCGGCCCAGACGGCGGGGCCCCAGCAGGCCGGTGACCCGGTGGGAGCCGCCGGCGCACAGGCCCGCGGCGGTGAGCGCCAGATAGGCGACGGTGAGGGCGCCGGGCCCGAAGCCCCGGTCCGCCCAGAGAAGCTGGCTTAAAAACACGGTGGAAAACTGGCACACCTCGGCCAGCAGCGCCCCGTTGAGAACGTTGCATAAAAAAATCATCCTTTCCAAAACGCAGATACAGCAAAGCACGGCCCCGCACCCGGCGGGACCGGACCAGACGTA
>CALXIP010000081.1 GCA_944388395.1 uncultured Ruthenibacterium sp. | reverse complement strand
TTGGTCAAAGGGGGTCAGGCTTTGGTCCGGCACCTGTTGTGAGCAGACAAAGTTCTGCAAAAAGTACCGATTCGCCCCCCGCAGCCAGCGTCCGATCTCATCCATGCTCATCTCATCGTGCAGCTCGCGTGCCACCGTGGTTCGGAACTCATATTCCACTTCACCGGACAAAAGGAACGCCGCACTCCTCTGAACCTGCTGAAAAGGTGCTCGGTCCCAACCGATGGTTTCAGCATATCGATCCGGACTGTTTTTGATATCCATCGCCACACAATCCACTAAGCCACTGTGCACAACCCGCTCCAAGCGATCCGGAAAGCTTCCGTTTGTGTCCAGCTTGATGCGATACCCCAGTTCCCGGATGCGCATCAGCAGATTTTCCGTCTCCTGCCAGAGCAGAGGTTCTCCGCCCGTCAGACACACGCTGTCCAAAACACCCACCCGGCTTTTTAGAAAGGCGAAGAACTCCTCCTGACGCAGTGGCGGGGCCGCTGTGTGCAGCGGGATCAATTCACTGTTGTGGCAAAACGGACACCGGAAATTGCAGCCCTGCACAAATACCGTACAGGCCACGTGCCCGGGATCATCCAGCAATGTCAATTTCTGCAAACCAATCAGTTCCATTGTTCCACATCCTTTGTTTCACTATACGACGCGCAGAAGGCGCTGTCAACGACGCAACAAATGACGAACGCGGCGCGCCATCTCCATGATTACCGGTCCCGCCAGCACCGCCGCAAACACGATGAGAAGATCTTTTCCCAACACCGGCGCTGTGCCGAAGAATCCCTGAAACAGCGGCAGATAAACGCTTATTGCTGTACAGAGCAGCGAAAGGCTTGCCGCCCCCAGTAAAGCAGGGTTGCCGCCGAAGTGCAGGCCCTCGCCCCGGCACTCAAAAATGTGCAACATCTGAGAAAACACAATGGTCATAAAACAGGCGCTTCGCGCCAGAGTAATATCTCCTCCGCGATACAAAACGGCCCAGTACGCCCCGCAGGAGGCCAGCCCCAGCATGGTGCCGCGAACGAGAATGGTGCGCGCCAGGCCGTGCGCAAACAAGCCCTCTTCTTTCGGGCGCGGCGGGCGGTCCATAATATCTTTGGCCGGCGGTTCCATGCCCAGTGCAATGGCCGGAAGCCCATCTGTAAACAGATTTACAAGCAGGATCTGAATGGGCAGCAACATGACAGGTAACCGCAGAAGCATTCCAAACAGCATCCCCAAAACTTCTCCCAAATTGGAAGTCAGCAAAAAGCGAATGAAGCGCCGAATATTCTGGTAAATGACCCGGCCCTCCTCCACTGCTGCCACAATGGTCGCAAAATTATCGTCCAAAATAATCACGCTGGAGGCTTCCTTTGTTACATCGGTTCCGGTAGCCCCCATGGCCACCCCGATATCCGCTTCTTTCACTGCAGGCGCATCGTTTACACCGTCTCCGGTCATGGCCGTGATCTGCCCCACCGCTTTGTATGCCCGCACAATGCGCAGTTTATGCGCCGGTGACACACGGGCGTATACGGCCGTGCGCATGCACACCCGACTCAGCTGCTCATCGGACATGGCATCCAGTTCCGCTCCCGTCAGGACGCCGTCTCCCGGCCCGGCGATCCCGGTCTGTCGCGCAATTGCCAATGCTGTATCCCGATAATCCCCGGTAATCATAACCGGCTTGATCCCTGCGCTTCGGCACTTTCTTACAGCCTGCTTCACCTCGGGACGAGGAGGGTCCTGCATCCCTGCCAATCCAAGAAAACACAGTTCCCTCTCGCCCTTCTCCGGCGTACGGCTGACGGCAAAGCCTAAAACCCGCAGCGCGCTTTTTGCCATAAGCGCCATGGCGTTTTCAACTTCTCTGCGTTCTCTCTGCCCAAGTTTCCGAACCCCCTGCGCTGTGAGGATCGTCGTGCATTTGTCCAAAAGAACGTCCGGTGCGCCTTTACAGCAAAGAGTCTCCCCCGCCCGATCCCGCACTGTCACGCTCATGCATTTTCGTTTGGAATCAAAGGGCGCCTCGGAAACGATCGTGCGGGTGTGCATCAGCTTTGCACGCGTTACACCCGCTTTGGCTGCCGCTACCAGAACAGCCGTCTC
The DNA here is from genome assembly GCA_944388395.1 of uncultured Ruthenibacterium sp. Taxonomy (GTDB): domain Bacteria; phylum Bacillota; class Clostridia; order Oscillospirales; family Ruminococcaceae; genus Ruthenibacterium; species Ruthenibacterium komagatae. Next base: position 11,398 of record CALXIP010000081.1, on the reverse strand, counting down.
GGTGGGATCCCCCTCCACGCGGTACTCTTTTCCCTGCAGCCCAATGTGCGCACTGGAACACAAGACACCCGTCTCCAGCAACGTCTCAATCGCAGACAGGTCCACCGCGCGTCCGCCTTCAGTAATGGAACCTTTTGCGCTGTACCCGGTTCCCGAAACATCGCAGTTGTGCCCGGGAGTCCAGATGCGCTGTACCGTCATTCGATTTTGCGTGACGGTTCCGGTTTTGTCCGTGCAAATCACGCCCGCACATCCCAAAGATTCTACTGCATGCAGTTTTCGAATCACCGCCCCCCGGCGCAAAATGCGGCCTACACTCAACGCCAGTGTAATGGTAACGATGGCCGGCAAGCCTTCCGGAATGGCCGCCACAGCCAGCGAAACTCCGGTGAGCAGCATCTCCAAAAAGCCGTTGCCCTGCAGGAACCCCAGAAAAGCTACAGCCAGGCAGATCAGTACACAGGCCGTGGCCACAAATCCGCCCAATTGCTTCAGCTTTCGCTGCAGCGGCGTCGGATCTTCGGCTGCTTCCTGCATCAATCCCGCAATTTTCCCCATTTCCGTTGCCATGCCGGTGGATGTCACCTGCACCTCACCCCGGCCTTCGGTCACAATGCACCCCATGAACAATTTGTCGCCGTCTTTTTTCTCCACCGGCAGACTCTCTCCGGTCAGCATCGACTCATTACAGGACAAACGTGTCCCACTTTTCAAAACGCCGTCCGCCGCAATCTTATCGCCGGCTTCCAGAAGCAGAAGATCTCCCGGCACCACTGTGCGGGCGCTGATCGTTTTCTCCATTCCGCCGCGGCGCACACGAGCTGTGGGAGCACTGAGCTCCTTGAGCGCTTCCAGCGTTTTTTCTGTTCGATACTCCTGAAAAAAGCCCATCAGCGCATTCATCAATACAATGATAATAATCGTGACGGCTTCGCTTCCCTGCCCCATCAGCAGCGAAATCAGCGTCGCCGCCGCTAAAATCAGGATCATTACATCTTTAAACTGTGAGAAAAACATGGAAGCGATTCCCGGCCCCTGCCTTCCGGTCAGACGATTCTCCCCCACCTGCCCCAGACGAACGGCTGCCTCTGCATCCGTCAAACCTCGCTCTGTCTGCCGCATACCTTACTTCTCCCCTTTTTTGGCAGACCTGCCTGCCTCTTTTTCTTCTATAAAAGGTATGTGACGGAGCCAGGGGCTATTCCTGTTTTCCCTTTACCAAAACTTTAAGGATTTTTTTCGAAAAAGATGAAGACAAGTAGCCGGGTATTTCGTATTATAGGTACAAGCAAATAAACACAACGATAGGGCGCCTTATCGCGGTGTTTCAGCATAAATGAAAACGACAGCTGAACGGGCTGTCCGGAAAGGAGCTTGTCTTCTATGACATTTCTTGTTTTTACCCGTATTGTTATGATTTGCAGCATTCTTCTGGGAATTTATGCTCTGTACTTTGGCGCAATCGCACTGGTGGGCCTGTTCCGGCGCACAAAAGCAATTCCGGCGGCCGCCCCTCAAAAAAAGTTTGCCTGTGTCATTGCCGCGCGCAATGAAGCACTTGTAATTGGAAATCTGGTGGACAGCCTGTATGCGCAGAACTACCCTGCGGACCTGTTTGAAGTAATCGTAGCTCCCAACAACTGCACAGACGAAACCGAGGCCATTGCCCGGCAGCACGGAGCGCGCATTTTCCTTGCGCAGGGAACCATCCGCAGCAAGGGAGAAGTTTTGACCCAGATTGTGGATGACGTTCTTCTTCGCGAAAACTTCGATGCCATGTGCGTATTTGATGCGGATAATCTGGTAGATCAGAATTTCCTGCAGCGTATGAATGACGCGCTTTGCAACGGCGCACAGGCAGCTCAGGGATTCCGCGATTCCAAAAACCCCGAACAAAGCGCTATTTCGGGATGCTATTCCATCTGCTACTGGATGCTGAACCGCTTTTATAACGGTGCCCGCGCCACACTGGGGCTTTCCTCTCTGGTCAACGGAAGCGGATTTGCCGTCACCACCGACTTGCTGCGAAAACTGGGTGGATGGCACACCTGCACCATGACTGAAGACTATGAGTTCAGCGCGCAATGCGCCATTGCCGGCGGTCGTGTGGATTTTGTTCCCGATGCTGTGATTTACGACGAACAACCGCTGACATTCGTACAGAGCTGGCGTCAGCGCCGCCGCTGGACCACCGGCAGCCTGCAGGGGCTTCAAACCTACGGCAGCACGCTGTTCCGGGAAATGATTTTGCGCCGCAGCATCGTTTGCCTGGATATGTATTTGACGTTTTTGACCCCCTTCGTCCAGCTGGCCGGAGCAGTGCTGGGTCTGGTGGGCACCATCCTTTTGCTGATGGGCAAAGGCTTTGTGATCGGAAGCATCTTCTTCAACGGTGTTGTTGCCGCTTTGATCCTCACCCTGGGTGGCATGCTGCTGAGCTGCCTTGGCACGGCCGCCGCCGCCACCGTTACCGTTCTACTCAAAAAAGAAACCCTGCACGGAATGGGCTGGGGCATCGCCGCTTTCTGGATGTTCGCGCTGAGCCATATGGTTTTGACACTTTTGAGTTTCGTCAAGCAGGAAAATGTCTGGCGCCCCATTGCGCACACCAGCGTAAAAACAATGGACGATATCGCAAAAAGTCATTGATTCAAAAAGAGAGCCGACAAAGTCGGCTCTCTTTTTTTAAAACAGCCGGAGCAACCCGCTCCGGCTGTTTTTTCAGCCACGGCTGAACCGCGCCAGAAATTCTTTTGTTTTTTCATTGCGCGGGTTTTCAAAAATGTCTTTCGGAGTACCCTCTTCGCAGATCACACCGTCCGCCATATACACCACATGGCTGGAAACATCCCGGGCAAATGCCATTTCATGGGTAACCACAATCATCGTCAGCCCTTCCCGTGCCAGCTGCCGCATGACATTCAGCACTTCTCCCACCATCTGCGGATCCAGTGCGCTGGTCGGTTCGTCAAACAGAAGTACCTCCGGCTGCATGGCCAGTGCACGCGCAATGGCCACACGCTGTTTCTGTCCGCCGGAAAGCTGGTGCGGCTTGGCATGGATGTACTGCTCCATGCCCACTTTTTCCAAAAAGGACACCGCCGTCTGCCGCGCCTCTTCCCTGGACTTTTTTAACACCTTTACCGTTCCAGCCATGCAGTTTTCCAAAACCGTCATATTGCTGAAAAGGTTAAAGCTCTGAAAGACCATTCCCACTTTGGAACGGTATTCACACGGATTGCTGCCGCGGGCCGTAATGGGGCGGCCATGAAACAAAATTTCACCGCTTGAGGGCCGTTCCAAAAGGTTGATGCAACGCAGCAAAGTGGATTTTCCGGAACCGGATGCGCCGATCACACAGGTGACATCCCCTTCGTTGACATTGAAATCCACGTCTTTCAGCACCTGATGCGTACCGAAATTTTTCGACACGTGCTTCACTTCAATGATCGGTTGACTCATTTGGAATGTCCTCCTTTACGGGAACGGCGACCGCCCGATCGCTTGCCTGCCAGCACGTCGCTGACTTCGGCCTGTTGTTCCTGAATGCGATAATCGCTGTTGGGTTCTTTCGGGTTCTTTTTATACCGGTGCATGCCTTCGCCCGGTACCAGCGGATCGGCCACAGCCAGATCAAAGTTCTCCGGGCCATCCATCATTTTCTCCAGCGCACGAAGCAGAACCGAAGCCGTCAGCGTCATGGTAAGATATCCGAGCATCTCAATGACGGCCGACGGAAAGTACAGATACGTTGCTCCCGTCACACCGCGATGAACCGCGAAAAACTCTGTGAAGGAAATAATGAACATGACCGAGGTATCTTTGATGTTGATAATGAAGTTATTGCCGATCTGCGGCATGATGTTGCGCAGAGCCTGCGGCAGGATCACGCTGGTCATCGTCTGGAAATGGTTCATACCGATGGCTTTGGCGCCTTCGGTCTGGCCGGGGTTCACCGAGATGATTCCGCCGCGGACAGACTCTGCCATGTAAGCGCCGGTATTGATCGAAACGACCAAAATGGACGCTGCCCATACACTGTTGAACTGCATGGCTCCATCGGTCAGATACGGAAGGCCGTAATAGCAAAACACCGCTTGCAAAATCATTGGCGTACCGCGGAAAACTTCCACATAAATGCGAACCACTGCGCGAATCAGCTTCAAGAAGAAGCGTTTGAGCAGAGGGTCTTCCTGCTCACAGGGAATCGTATTCAAAATACCGCAGCAAAGTCCGATCAGGCAGCCGATGGCCGTTGCCACCAATGCCAGAAGCAGCGTATCGAGCATTCCTCTGAGATAGGAGCCGCCGTAAGTGCTCCACAGCTTTACAATATCATTGCCCAGCTGAACCATTCTTTCCATACTTGTTCCTTCCCCTCAGGATCAGCCTTCGGAAATGGGCTGAACCGAAATGGCCTGTGCCATCAGATCATTGAAGTCATCTGCCGTCATGCCAGCCAGCACACCGTCAATGGCTTTCTTCAGTTCTGTGGTTCCTTTGCGCATGGAGATACCGATGTTGATATCGCCCTCATCCACGACAAAGTTGTCGTCGCTGTCGTTAAAGTCCAGCAGGACCATGTCGGGATAAGCCTGCAGCGCACCCTGAGCGGTGGGCATATCGGTGCAAACAAAGTCCACCGTGCCGGTTTCCAGCGCCATCAGCATGGCCGGAGCAGATTCCGCAGCGGTTTTGATTTCCGCGCCTTCAATCTGCGGCAGGCAGGTATCGTACCAAATGGTTGCAATCTGCGCCGTTCCGGTGGCACCAGCCAGGTCCGCCAATCCCTGAGCCTGCGCATAAGGACTATCCGCTTTGGTCAGGCAAACAATCGTCGCATAGAAGTACGGGCCTGCGAAATCAACCTGCTCGCTGCGCTCCGGTGTCATGGACTGACCGGCAATGACCGCATCCACTGTGCTGGACTGAACAGCCGGAACCAGAGAATCCCAGTCAGAGCGGACGATCTCCAATTCCACGCCCAATTCTTCCGCAATCTTTTTTGCCATAATAACATCGTAGCCGTTCGCATAATCACTGGCGCCTTTGATGGGAACCGCACCGTTGGAATCATCCGGCTGCGTCCAGTTATACGGCGCATAAGCACACTCCATTGCAACGGTCAGCACACCATCCTCGAGGCCGCTCGTACCCGCGGCAGAAGCGGAAGTGCTCTGCTCCGGCTGGGAAGCAGCCGCGGAACTGGACGAAGAAGAACTGCCGCACGCAGTCAGGCCGACGGTCATAGCAGCCGCCAGCAAACCGGCCACAATGGTTCTCATATTACGATTCATAAAAATCCCTCTCCTCTTTGATCATTTGAAATACACTTTTTCTCTTTATCCCAGCGCCGGATAAACAAAAAACCATGTGGCATCCGTGAAAAGATACCACATGGTCGAAAAAAAGCAATACAAATACCCTTATTCTAACCAATGGAAGCGCTTCACAGATGTGACAGTCCGTTGCATCTTATTACAACGGTCCAACGAGAAAGCCCGGCAAAAAGCCAACTCATTTCGGCGGCTGATGCCTTTCCCGCAACGGTTTTTGCCAACCGTTGGCTGCGGTACTCTTCATCCTCCGCGCCTCAACCATTTGATTTTTTTGTATCATAGCATGCACCCGGATTGTTGTCAACCAAAAACAGAATCTTTATACATTCAGCCGAAAAAACAACATCCGTCCGGAAAAAGATTTGTTACAATCCACATGCATATTTGTATATTTTTCCAAAATCAAAGCCAAAAGGAAAGTTGACCATCCTCGCATGTATGCTCCAGCAAAGGCGGCACTTTCTGCAAGAAACGCAATGCAAAATCTGTATCCATCAACCAGGGACGAACCTGTTCCTGCGTCAAAACAAGCGGCATGCGGTCATGGATGTCCCGTACCGAGGCATTGGGCGCCGTTGTCAAAACAGCAAAGTGACGTATCTGCCCCTCTTCGGTGTAAAGACCGGCAAGGTAGACTGCCGGCTGCTGCGCAAGGCGAAACAAGCAGCGATGCTTCTGTCCATCCCATTCATAAAATCCGGTTGTGGGCACCACACAGCGGTGGTGTAGAATGCTCGCTTGGAAAAGCGGGCGCTCGCAAACCGTTTCTGCACGTGCGTTGATTGCACGCTTCCCGTTTCTAACCGGAATTCCCCAATTCTGCAGGCAAACGCGAATTTTCGCACCTTCTGCCACCAAAACCGGCGCATCAGCCCCCGGGCCTACCTCTCCTCCGCTCCAGCCGCCTGCCCGGGCCGCAATCGTCTGCAAAAGATTCGATGAACCCGGTAGAAACTGATATCTGCTGCACATAACTTCTTCTCCCCGCGCAAGGCTGTTTGGATGCGCCCAACGATTTCTTTTGCCCCAAATGCTGTATCTATTATACCACAAAAAAGCACTGCACTATGTATAAAAAATGCGCCTTGAACGTTCAAGGCGCATTTTCATCACAACAGATGAACCGCTACGATCAGCCCCGCAAAAACAATGGAAACCATGCTGGTCAGCTTGATCAGAATGTTGATGGACGGTCCGCTGGTATCTTTGAACGGGTCTCCGACTGTATCACCTACCACAGCCGCCTTGTGGCAATCGCTTCCCTTGCCGCCATGGGCGCCACTCTCAATATACTTTTTGGCATTATCCCACGCGCCGCCTGCATTCGCCATCATAACCGCCAGGACAAAACCCGTGACGGTGGTTCCCGCCAAAAGGCCCGCCACACCGGTCACTCCCAGAATCAGGCCCACAATGATGGGGGTCGCCACCGCGATCAAAGCCGGAGCCATCATCAATTTCTGTGCGCTCTTTGTGCACATATCCACGCAGGACGCATAATCCGGTTCTGCTTTCCCCTCCATCAGGCCGGTGATTTCCCGGAACTGACGGCGTACTTCCACCACAATGCTTTGAGCTGCTTTGCCCACAGCGTCCATGGTCAATGCAGCAAACAGGAACGGAAGCATACCGCCCACAAACAGACCAATCAGGACCGTGGGATTTGTGATGCTCAGATCCATTTGCAGGTTGGGATCGATTTGATGCACTTTGTCGATATAACTGGCAATCAGCGCCAACGCCGTGATCGCCGCCGAGCCAATGGCAAAGCCTTTGCCGGTTGCCGCGGTGGTGTTGCCCAGGCTGTCCAGCGCGTCTGTGCGCTGACGAACTTCGGCGGGCATATGCGTCATTTCAGCAATGCCGCCCGCATTATCCGCAATCGGGCCGTAGGCATCCGTGGCCAGTGTAATTCCCAATGTGCTCAGCATGCCCACTGCAGACACGCCTACCCCATACAGTCCCCTGTTGAAATCCTGCGCGCCGCCGCTGACAAAATAGCTCAGCAGTACCGAAACCCCCACAATGACCACCGGTGCTACGGTGGAAAGCATCCCCAATGACAAACCGCCGATGATCACCGTAGCGCTGCCCGTTTCGCTGGCCGCCGAAAGGCGCTGTGTGGGCTTGTAGCTGTCTGAAGTGTAGTATTCCGTCAATGCGCCAATGGCGACACCCGCCACCAGGCCGCTGAGAACCGCAAAATAGACGCCGATATTTTCCGGCAAAAGGATCCGCACCGCAAAGAAGGAAAGGACCGCAATCAAAATGGCGCTGATATATGTACCGGTCCGCAGGGCCGTCAAAAGATTTCTCTGGCTGGCTCCTTCCTTCGTCTTCACAAAGAACGTCCCGAAAATGGAACACAAAACGCCCATGGCAGCCAACAGCATGGGCACGCCAACGCCGTGCATTCCAAAACCGGCCGCTACCGCCAGCGCACTGGTGGATACAATCGAGCCGACATAAGATTCGTACAGGTCCGCACCCATGCCGGCCACATCGCCCACATTGTCGCCTACATTATCCGCGATGACAGCCGGGTTGCGGGGATCATCCTCCGGAATTCCCGCTTCCACTTTGCCGACCAGGTCCGCACCCACATCAGCCGCCTTCGTAAAAATGCCGCCTCCCACACGCGCAAACAGCGCCATGGAAGAAGCACCCATGCCGAAGGTCAGCATATTGGCTGTGATGTTGCCAATCAGCTCGGCCTCCGTTGCCACCGGCTGAATGTTGGTATACCAAAAATGCAGCAGGAAATACCAGAACGTAAGGTCCAAAAGCCCCAAGCCTACCACGGTAAAGCCCATAACGCTTCCCGCTGAAAAAGCTACCCGAAGGCCACGGTTCAGGCTCTGACTGGCCGCGTTCGCCGTGCGGCAGTTCGCCATAGTCGCCGTGCGCATGCCGATAAAACCGGAAAGGCCGCTGAAAAAGCCGCCCGTCAAAAAGGCAAACGGTGTAAAGAAACTCAACAGACCCGCAAACGCCATGCAGAGCAGAATTACGAACACCACTGCAAAGAAAATTCCCACGCCGCGATATTGCCGTTTCAAATAGGCACCGGCCCCACGGCTGACCGCGTCGGAAATACGTTTCATCTCCTCCGATCCGGGCGATTCTCTGCGCACACGTGTAAACATAATTCCCGCAAACGCCAGCGCAGCAATTGAGCCCAAGCCTACCAGGTACATTGTCTCCATAACAGAATTCCTCCTCTTTCGCTTTTTTCTGCGCCGATCCTCACAAAAGGGTCTAATTCTATTATAGTACAATGCGCCCGGCTCCGAAAACATTCGCAATTCACAAAATTGTGCATTTTTCTTCGGTAATTTGCAAAAATAGAAGTCATCTTGTTTTTCTTTCAAAAACAGGTTTTGATTTCTCCGCCTTCGCTGAATCATACAGTTGCGGGCAGGCCGCCGCCAAAGGCATAAGAAAAAGCCCGGGGATTCCCCGGGCTTTCGTATGGAGCAGATGATGGGAATCGAACCCACACGACCAGCTTGGAAGGCTGGAGTTCTACCACTAAACTACATCTGCAAAATGAGCCGCCAATCAGACGGCTCTATTATTATAACGTTCTGTCAGCAATCTGTCAAGTGCGCAAAACAATCTTTTCTTCTTCGGCATCCACCTTGACGCTGGCAATCAGCTGGCCGGAAATCAGTTTTTCCGCGATGCCGTCCTCCACTTCCTTGCGGATTACCCGACGCAGATCCCGCGCGCCGAACTTTCCACCCTGTGCTTTTTGGCACAGCGCATCCAGCGCCTCGTCTGTCCAGGAGAGGCCGATTCCTTTTGCTGCCAAGGGAGCGCGGTATTCTTCCAGCATCAGCGCGGCAATGCGGCGCAGCTCCGTCTGGCCCAGCGGTTTGAACACAATAATCTCGTCCACACGGCTCAAGAACTCCGGACGAAGGAACTCGCCCAGCGCTTTCATGGCCTTGTTCTTGCTCATTTCCTCCGCTGTTTTGTTAAAGCCGGTTTCTCCTACCTTGTCGGAAGAACCCGCATTGGAGGTCATGGCGATGACAGTATTTTCGAAATTGACGGTGCGGCCCTGTGCATCATTGATCTTGCCTTCGTCCAAAATTTGGAGAAGGATGTTCATGACGTCGGGATGCGCCTTTTCAATTTCATCAAACAGGACCACGCTGTACGGTTTGCGCCGCACTTTTTCGGTAAGCTGGCCGGCCTCGTCATATCCCACATAACCCGGCGGCGAACCAATCAGACGGGACACCGTATGTTTTTCCATAAACTCCGACATATCCAGCCGGATCAACGGGTCCACTGTATCAAACAGCTGCATGGCAAGCTGCTTGACCAGCTCGGTTTTTCCAACGCCGGTGGGGCCTACGAAAATGAAGCTGGCCGGGCGGCGGCGTGCAGAAATATCCGCACGGCTGCGCTTGACCGCGCTGGCTACCAGATGGACCGCTTCTTCCTGCCCGATGATTTTCTCGTTCAGCACGTTTTCCAGGTTTACCAGTTTGGTGTATTCTGTCTCTTTCACTTTCGCGGCAGGAATTCCCGTCCACAGCTCGATGACCTTGGCCACATCTTCCATGGTCACTTCGATCTTCTCAACCGCCTCGCGCTTGGCGGGCAATTCCTGCTCCAGCTGTTGAATCTCATACTTCAAGCGGGCAATGGCCTCGTAATCCGGCCCCTCCTTGCCCTGTTCGGCTTCCTGCTCCTGGTTTTTCAGTTCGGCCAGGTGCTTCTCCTCTTCCACCCACTCAGTGATTTCCGGATGGCGCAGGCTGCAGCACGCACACGATTCGTCCAAAAGGTCAATGGCCTTATCGGGCAGGAAACGGTCCGTGATGTACCGTTCCGACAGAACGACCGTCGTGCGGACAATGGCTTCCGGCACTTTGACATGATGGTGCTTTTCATAATATTCTTTCACGCCTGCAATGACGGCAACCGCGTCGTCAATGGACGGTTCTTCCACCTTGACCGGCTGAAAACGCCGCTCCAGCGCCTGATCCTTCTCGATGTATTTGCGATACTCCGAGAACGTAGTGGCACCGATGACCTGAATTTCGCCGCGGCTGAGCGCGGGCTTCAGAATGTTGGCCGCATTCATTGCGCCCTCGGAATCTCCCGCACCTGTAATATTGTGAATTTCATCGATGAACAAAATCACATTGCCGGCTGCTTTTACTTCTCCGATCAGGCCTTTGACGCGGCTCTCGAACTGTCCGCGGAACTGCGTGCCTGCCACAAGGCTGGTCATATCCAGCAGATAAACCTCTTTATCCTTCAAACGGGCCGGCACATTGCCCTCGGCAATGCGCAGCGCAATCCCCTCCGCAATCGCAGTCTTTCCGACACCCGCCTCACCAATCAGACAAGGGTTGTTCTTCTGCCGGCGGGACAGAATTTGAATCGTACGGTAGATCTCCCGGTCGCGGCCAATGATGCGGTCCACCTTGCCGTCGCGGGCTTTCTGGGTCAAGTTCTCGCAGTAATTATCCAGGAATTTGCGCTTTTTGCCCTTTTCCCGGGCGCGCGGATCTTTTTTCCCTTCCCCGTCATCCTGCTTTTCCCGACGATTGCTGAAAATACCGAAGGGGAACGTTCCTGCGCCCCCCGGCGTGAAGTTTTCCTCGTCTCCGTCGGATTCTTCGTCGGCAGACGGGTCCATATCCTCCGGTGAGGCCCCCATCATCTGCTGCATCATAGCGGCAGGGTCCATGTCTCCGTTTTCCATCATCCCGGCAAAACGTTCTTCCATATTTTCCAAATCCTGATCGCTGATTCCGAATTGTTTCATCAAATCATCTACAGGCTTGATTCCCAGTTCACGGGCACAGCTGAGGCAATATCCCTCCGCTTTTGCCTGCCCGGCTTCCATTTTCTGAACGAAAACGATGGCCGGACGTTTTTTACACCTTACACAAAGCATAGTCCGAATCGTTCCTTTCCGCGTCTCAGACGCTCATAAAGGGATTGTATGCCGAAAAGAACGAATAGAAATAACTGCCCGAAAGGGCCGAATCGTTCAAAACCGGCAGATTGTTGCTGGTGATTACAATGACTGC
>CALXIP010000080.1 GCA_944388395.1 uncultured Ruthenibacterium sp. | reverse complement strand
TGACACCGAAGGAATTCGACCTGCTGGTGTTCCTTGTGTCCAATAAGGGCATTGCCCTTTCCCGCGAGAAAATTTTGCAGAAGGTGTGGAATTACGACTATTACGGTGAGGACCGCACCGTGGATACGCACATCAAGATGCTGCGCGGCCACTTGGGCAAATACCGCGAGAACATCGTGACAGTGTGGGGCGTGGGCTATAAATTTGACCCGGAGGTCAAAGAGGGATGAAAATCAAAGGGCTGAGTACCATCCGTCAGAAACTGATGGTGTTTGTGGTGCTTTTGTGCGGGGTCCTGCTGGGGCTTGTATGGCTTTTAAACGTCTGGCTGCTGGAGCCGTTTTACACCCACAAGGTGCATACGGATCTGCAGCGCACAGCAGATGCCTTTTCGCTTTTGATCCAGAAATATGAGACGCTGGAGGACCCGAGCCAGCCCAATGGAATCAGCCCGGACTTTTACAGCGCTGTTCAGCAGCCGGAATATACCACGATGCTGCTGGGAAAATGCATTGAAATCGCAGATGCCAACTACAACTGCCTTTTGGGCAATCACGCGCTGTCCAGCGGGCAGTGCCTTCTGCATCCGGCCCGTACGACGCTGTTCGGCGATACGGGCCTGCCGTCCTGGAACAATAAAAACGTGCTGGCCTACCGGGCCCAGACGCTGGCCGACGGCGATATGTATTTCACGCTGAACGGGCAGAACGGCATGCGCCAGATGGTGGTCTGCAAGAATGTGGCGGACCGTTATACGGTGATCGTTTCCACAGACCTGGAACGCATCGGGCAGGCCGGCGAGGTGATCGGCCAGCAGGTTCCGCTCATCGCGGCGGTCCTTCTGGCAGTGAGCATTCTGGGGGCCTACCTGTTCAGCAAGTGGTTTACAAAACCCATTACCGAACTGTCCCATGCCGCCCGGGAAGTGGCCAAGGGCAACTATCAGGTTCGTGTGCGCGAACCGGAAAACGCCGATGAGCTGGGGCAGCTTGCACGGGACTTCAATACCATGGCCGCCGAAGTGGGCCGCACGTCGGAGCTGCAGCGAGACCTGATCGCCAACGTCAGCCATGACTTGCGCACGCCGCTGACGCTGATCAAAGGCTATGCCGAGACCGTGCGTGATTTGACCGGCGACGACAAGCAGAAACGCACCGATCAGCTGGACGTGATCGTGGATGAGACCGACCGCCTCAGCGGGCTTGTGAACAGCGTGATGGAGCTGTCCAAGTATTCCTCCGGTACCATGAAAATGGAACCGGTGCGCTTTGATCTGGCGCAGCTGTGTGACGAAGTGGCCGATCGCTACCGCAATGTATGCGAGCAGAACGGGTACCATCTGGATGTGCAGACCGACCAGGTCTGCATGGTCAAAGCGGACCCGGACAGCATGAGCCGGGCCATCCACAACCTTTTGTCCAATGCCATCCACCACATCGGCGAAGACGGATATGTGGCATTGCATGTGAAGCCGCAGGCAGACGGAAGCACGCGGGTGGAGATCATTGACCACGGCGCAGGCATCTCCAAAGAAGATCTTCCCTATATTTTCGATAAATATTACCGTTCCCGCGCGGATGCGGGAAAAGTGGGCACCGGTTTGGGTCTGTCCATCACAAAGGCCATTCTCATCAGCCATGGCTATGCGTTTGGCGTGGACAGCGAACTGGGCAAGGGCAGCACGTTCTGGTTTGTAGCCGCGGCCGCCGAGCCTGAAAAATCAGCAGAAGCATGATAAAACAGCCGCACCGGCCTTCGCCCGGTGCGGCTGTTTCGTTGAAAAAGCTTGCATTTCCGCAGATTTTTTTTCATAATGTCAAAAGGAATGCAAGAATACGCCCGGCTGCGGCGTATTCCCGGTGAAGGGGGGAGAAGGGCAATGGAGAAAAGCGCGCAGGAAATATTGGACCAGTACGGAGACATGGTCTTCCGCACGGCCTATGCCATGGTGAAAAATCCGCATGACGCTGAAGATATTGCCCAGGACGTGTTTGTAAGCCTTGTGCGCGTCCAGCCGAAGTTTGAAAGCGATGAGCATCAGAAGGCGTGGCTGCTTCGGGTGACCATCAACCGCAGTAAAAGTTTTTTGCGCAGCGCCTGGCAGCAACGCACCCAGGGCCTGCCTGATACCCTGCCCGATGCGGCCTTTACCCCCGGGGAGAGCACCGTTCTGGAGGCGGTGGCAAAGCTGCCTGAAAAATATCGGCAGGTCGTGTACTTATATTATGTCGAGGGCTATTCCTCGGCCGAGCTGGCGAAGCTGCTGCGACTGCCGCAAAACACCGTGCTCAGCCGGATGGCCCGGGCGCGCAAGCAGCTTGCAAAAATGCTGGAAGGAGAGTTTGACTATGTGGAAGGATGATTATGTTTCCGGGATGCAGAAACTCTCTCCAGGGGAAGACTGGCGTGCGGAGACCCTGCGCCGGATGGAAAGCGCCCGGAAAACACGCCGCATTGTTCCGCTGAAAAAGGCTGCGGCGTTCACTGCCTGCGCAGCCGCGCTGCTTCTGGCGGTGGCGACCATCTGGCCCAGCATCGGTTTGCAGAATGCATCCGGCGGGACGCAGAGCATCGCGGCTGCTGCCGCTGCGCCTGAGGAAATGCAGGCCAGAATGTACAGCGCACAGGATGCGGTGGCTGCGGATGAAAATCTGGCCGCGGCACCATTGCTCTGCGGCACGGTGGTGCGCTGGACACAGGAGGAGCTGGTCCTCTCGGTAGACGGCGCAGAGCAGACGTTCCGGCTGGATGAACAGACAGTTTTGGAAGAGGGAGTCCTGCAGGAAGGCGCTCTTGTGCAGGTGAGCGGAGAGCAGCAGGAGGACGGCACGGTGTATGCCAGCCGGGTGGAAAAAGCACAGGAATAAACAAAAAAGCTTCGGAGCAACTGCCCCGAAGCTTTTTTGTTATTCTTTGAATGCCCAAAGACGCTGGCCCACGTAATTCAGCAGCGTAAAAATGACCTGCGCTCCCAGCAGCGTCAGGCGCTCTGCCCAGCTGGGTGCGGTGCCAAACACCAGTTCCAGACCCCAGGGAATGATCCATTGGGACAAGCCGTGGCTCAGCACATAGCATGCGCTGACCAGCACGGTGAAGCGGATCGCGCTCTGCAGCAGCGGCGCTGTGCTGTGAAAGCTGTACTTCCGGTTCAAAATGAAGCTGGCGATGCTGCACAAAAAGTACATCAGCGCCGATGCGCCCCAGTATCCCAGCGGCCCCAGCAGCAGCTGTTCGCCCACCTGTGTGATGATGGTGTTGGTGCCGCCGATGATCAGAAAAGGCAGCAGGCTCTTGTCCAGGAAGAAATGAAGGACCTTCTTCATTTTATTCCACCACGCGCACGGTTTTCATCACCACGGGGGTGGTGGGTTTGTCCCGCCAGTCGGTGGGGGTGGCGGCAATTTCGTCCACCACGTCCATGCCCGAGACCACATGGCCGAAAGCGGCATAGTCACCGTCCAGATGCGGTGCATCCCCATGCATGATGAAGAACTGGCTGCCGGCGGAGTTGGGCATGGAGGAACGCGCCATGCTGATCACGCCGCGGGTGTGGCGAATGGGATTGTTTACGCCGTTGGAGGCAAATTCGCCCTTGATGCCGTAGCCCGGGCCACCCATGCCGGTCCCTTCGGGGCATCCGCCCTGAATCATAAAGCCGGGGATGATGCGATGGAAGGTCAGGCCGTCGTAAAAACCTTCGCGCACCAGCTTTTCAAAGTTGGCCACCGTGATGGGGGCGGCGCTGGCATCCAGCTCCACCCGAATGGTTTTTCCGTTTTCCATGGTGATTTCGATCATGTAAATACTCTCCAATCCCGCGCGGTTTGCGCGCGTTTATTCAATCCGGTAAAAACAGCGGTCAAACAAGACCGTTTGCGCTATTATAACACATTTCACCGCGATGTTCCACCCGGCCAGGTCCCCGTTTTGTCAAAGCAGGCCGCCAGTTCCCGGGCGCGCTGAATGGTGCTTTGCCCAAACCCCATGGTGTCCAGCAGAGCAATGGCGTTGCGCGTGACGGATGGACCGTCGTACAGCCGGTAATCAAATGACACGCCCTGTTCCGTCACCTGTTCACGGAAATGGCGGTTGTCCCAGGAAGAAGAAAGAATCCGGGTCAGTTCGCCGTCGTGGGTGGCCACGAAGCACAGCGCCGGGGTTTGGTCCATTTGTTCCAAAACTGCCGCCGATGCGGCAATTCGCTCCACGGTGTTGGTCCCCTTCAAAATCTCATCCACAAAGCACAGACAGGGGCCGGCCTGTGCCTGCCGGACCAGACGCAGCAGACTTCGCAGTTCTGCAATAAAATAACTTTCACCGGCCAGCAGATCGTCCCGCACCGCCATGGAGCTGATCACGGGGATGAAGGGGAGGCGGAACTTCTCCGCACAGCATACACCCAGGCAGCCTGCCAGCAGTGCGTTCACGGCAATCGCCTTCAGAAATGTGGATTTTCCTGACGCATTGGAACCGGTAAACAGCGTGTTCTGCTCAAACACCGCGCTGTTTTTTACGGGCTCGCTCAACAGCGGATGATATAATTCGGCACACTCCACCCGCACAGGCTCTTTTTCGTCGGCCCATTGGGGTGTGCACCAGCCCGGCACTCCCGCGCAGAAGGAGGCGGACGCAATGGCCAGTTCCAATTCGCCCAGCAGGCGGATCACTCCGCAGACCTGCTTCTGGCTTTGTGCCAGCAGTTTGATGGAGCGCCCGTAAAACAGCAGGGGCCACAAGGTCAGCATGCCCGCCACTTCCTGAAACGTTCCCGCGTCTCCCGCCGGGGGCGGGCAGGCGGAGGCGGACAGCGGCCCCATCAGCTTTCGCAATGAATCCAGATTCAGACGAAGTTCTTCTGACAATTCGGGAAGTTCGCTGTGCGTCAGCTTTGCGGTGCGGCGCGCTGTCTGCAGTGCGGCGGCCAGATACCCCAGCGCCTGCAGTTCCCCTTCCAGGCGGGGTTTGGCGGCCACACTGAGTGCAATATTCAGGCAGACTGCGCACAGACACAGAAGGCCGCCCTGCGGCCCGAAGAACAGCAGGGGAAGGCTTACCCAGGGCAGAAGTGCAAAAATCGGATAGAACCGGGAAAAAGGCAGCGTCGCCTGCTTCGGATCGTTCAGCAGATGTTCGAAGTCCCGTCCGTAACGCCCGAGCCGGGCAAACTCCATTTGCAGGGCAAACCGCATGTCCGGGTTTTGCTCCATGGCTTTTCGCAGCTCGCTGCGGTGCGCGGCACCCTCGGGCCCCAGCGGCCGGTGCAGCGCCGCATACAGATATTCTTTCCCGATGGCGCTTTCACAGCAGTCCAGCCGAAGGTAGACGTCATCCATTCCCAAATCGCTCCAGGTCTGATCGTCCACGGTGAAACAGTCATCGCTTTTCCAGATCTCCCAAAGCCGGCCGGTGTCCTTTTTCAGTTTTCCGTTGGCGGGTTCCTGCCCGAACGCGTTGCGAATGCGCTTCATCAAGGTTTTTTTTCGGCGCTGGTACTGCCAGGCCCAGAATGCGGCAAAAATCGCGGTTACCATAACGGCGATTAAACAAAAGAACCATTCCATAAGAGACGGTCTCCTTTCCTGAATAATAGTAGTATAGCACGGTTTCTGTTTTTTTGAAGAAAGAGTTCCTTCTGCATCGTATTAAAAGTAAGTGTGATTCATACAATACTGTATTGACATTTAATATTATATTTAATATAATATTGTTGAAGCTGAGGATGATGCGGGTACATACCCGGGAAAGGAAGGGGTCTGCATGGCTTTTAACACAGGTGCCGCGTTGATGGACGCGCTGGTGCTCAGCATTGTCAGCCAGGAAAGCACCTACGGTTATAAAATCACCCAGGATGTGCGCAGCGTGATGGATGTGTCGGAGAGCACATTGTATCCGGTGCTGCGCCGTCTGCAAAGGGACGAGTGCCTGGAGACATACGACCGCGAATTTGCGGGGCGCAATCGCCGTTATTACAGCATTACGGAAAAGGGAAACGAGCGGCTGGAAACCTACCGCCGCGAGTGGAAAGTATATGAGGAGAAGATCAATCATGTGTTATTCGGAGGGATCGGCAATGAATAGACAGCAATTCCTCGAGCAGCTTGAAGCAGAACTCAGCGGCCTGGCGCCGGTAGAGCGCCAGGAAGCCTTGAAGTTTTATGTGGAGTATCTGGATGAAGCGGGGCCGGAAAATGAGGCGGCAGTCCTGGCAGAACTGGGAAGCCCGCAAAAAGTAGCCGCCATCATCCGCGCCAATTTGGGGCTGTCCGACGAGAGCGCGGCGCCCCACGAGACGCCCAAGCCGTCTCTGACGCTGAACGGGCCGGACTGGAGCCGGAAAACGGAACAGCAGGCGCAGAGCGGCGCCCCCGGCGCGGGCTCTGCGGCGTACGGCGGACAGCCTTTTCCAAAAAGCAAAAACAACAGCCGTGTGCTGCTGGTTTTGTTGCTGGTTTTCACAAGCCCCCTTTGGATCGGCATACTGGGTGGACTGTTCGGCGCGCTTATGGGGTTGCTGGGCGGCATTCTGGGGATTTTTATCGGCGGCATTTCGGCCATTGCAGGCGGTGCGATCGCTCTGATATTCTCTCTGTTTACGCTGGTCGGCAACCCGGCGGATGGAATGGTCAGCATGGCGCTGTCCATGGCCAGCATCGCAATCGGCGTCCTTCTGACAGCCGGTTGTGTGTGGCTGCTGCGCCGTTTTGTACCATGGCTGGTAAGCCTGGTCCGCCGGGCGGTGCAGGCTGTTTGTGGAAAGGTGGGGAAATAAGCCATGAAGCGAATCGTAAAGGTGTGTTCGGCAGTTCTGGTGTTTTCGCTGGTTCTGGGACTGGTGGGTTGCCTGATGGGTGGCCGTCCCCAGCATGTGCACTGGAACGGCGGATGGCTTGACCGCTGGCATTTTTGGGAAACGAAGGAGACGGTGGCATCGGTAGAGGTGCCCCAGGGGGAGATTCGTGCTCTGGAGTTTGAGTTGGGCGGCGGAGAGCTCACTTTGCGCAGCGGAACCGGTTTTTCACTGGAAGTCGCACGCGGCTCACTTCGGCAAAACAAAGTATCCAACGGCGTCTGGATTCTTGAAAACGGAACACCGAACCTGGAAGGTGCCCGCATCGTCGTGACCATTCCGGAAGACCGCCTGATGGACTGGATTCATCTGGATGTGGGCGCCGGCCGGATGGATCTTGAGAACCTTCACTGCAAAGCGGCGGATTTCAAAGTGGGCGTCGGCTCCATCGGCGCGGAACATCTTGTAGTGGAGGAGCAGACGAATTTGGATGTCTCCATGGGCAAACTGGATCTTTCGGGCCGTCTGTTGGGCGAGACCACGGTGGAATGTGACATGGGCGAGGTGGATCTGGAACTGGAAAAGCCGGAAGAATACGGCTACAGTGTGGCCAGCAGCATGGGCACCGTCACCGTGGACGGCCAGAAATACAACGGCTTGGATACAGAAGTGGAAATCTTCCCCGAGGCGAAAAATTTTTATAAGATTCAATGCGATATGGGCAGTGTAGAAGTCGAATTTTAAAACGTGAGAGGAGAAGCGTACGATGGATGGGAAAAAACTTTATAAAGCGCGGGGTTCCCGCATTTTGTTCGGTGTTTGTGGCGGCGTGGCGGAGTATTTTAACGTAGACCCCACGCTGGTTCGGTTGGCATTTGCAGCGGCGGTCATCCTCTGGGGATCTGGTTTCCTGCTGTACATCATCGCTGCGATCGTAATGCCGGAACCGCCTTATGATCCAATGCAGTGAATCCATTTTGAGCACAGAGGCCTCCGCCTCTGTGCTTTTTTGTGAAAATTAAGCGTTTCTTCGCCTTCGTTCTTTGCGGAATATCCTCTGGTTGTGTTATACTGTTACTGTACGGACTTTTTTATGCAGAAGGGAGGCTTTTGTGAACGGATTGATTCTTTTGGCAGCGGTGGTCATTCTGGTCTGCCTGCTGCTCAACAAGATCGCGGCAAAAATGGGGCTGCCCATGCTGCTTGCATTTATTTTGCTGGGCATGCTGTTCGGCACGGACGGCCTTTTTAAAATTCCCTTTGACGATTTTGAACTGGCGGAAACCATTTGCTCTTTTGCGCTGATCTTTATTATGTTTTACGGCGGGTTCGGCACCAACTGGAACGCGGCCCGCCCGGTGGCGGTCAAAGCGGTGCTGCTCTCCACACTGGGGGTCGCGCTCACTGCGCTCGCCACCGGCTTGTTCTGTTTTTGGGTGCTTCATTTTGCGTTCTGGGAAAGTATGCTGGTGGGTGCAGTGGTCAGCTCCACGGACGCAGCGTCTGTGTTTTCCATTCTTCGGTCCAAACGGCTGAACCTGAAGGATAACACCGCATCCATGCTGGAGGTGGAAAGCGGAAGCAACGATCCCTGCTCTTACATGCTTACGGTCATCATTTTGTCGGTCATGAACGGGCAGTCCAGCGGAAGTGCGCTTTTCTGGATGATTGCGGCGCAATTTGTGTTCGGTGCCCTGTGGGGCCTGTTGACCGCATGGGTGGCCGGATGGGTGCTGGATCATGTGCGTTTCCCAACCGATGGCTTTGACACCATCTTTGTGTTCAGCATGGCGCTGATCTCCTATGCGGGGGCGAATGCTTTAGGCGGAAATGGTTATCTGTCGGCTTACGTGGCGGGCATTCTGCTGGGCAACCGGCCCTTCCCGCACAAAAAAGCCATGATTCATTTTTTTGACGGGCTCACCGGCTTGATGCAGATGCTCATCTTTTTCCTGCTGGGGCTTCTCTCGTTTCCTTCGCAGCTGCCGAAGGTGGCGCTGCCTGCGCTGGCCATCTCGCTGTTCCTCACATTCGCAGCCCGCCCTCTGGCAGTATTTGCGGTTTTGTCGCCCTTCCGCTGCCCGCTCAATCAGAAATTGCTGGTCTCCTGGGCAGGGCTGCGGGGCGCGGCTTCCATTGTGTTTGCCATTGTGGCCACGGTCCATCCCGCATATATGAAGCAGGATGTGTTCCACATTGTCTTTTTCATTGTGCTCTTTTCCATCGGACTGCAGGGCACGTTGTTGGCAAAGGTGGCCCGCAGCCTCAAAACCATCGATCGGAACAGTGATATCCTGAAAACGTTCAGCGACTATTCGGAGGAACTGCCCATTCAGTTCCTCAGTCTTTCCGTGCAGACGCCCCATCCGTGGATTGGGCACAAAGTGCGGGAAATCGAACTTTTGCCGAAGCTTCTTCTGGTCCTTGTGGTTCGGGAAGGCCAGCGCATCGTCCCCACCGGGGAAACGCTCCTTCAGGAGGGGGACGAGGTGGTCCTCAGTGCGCTCCTTCCGGAGAATAATACAGAGGGATGCCTGATTGAGCGAACCGTTGAAAAGGAGAGCGGCTTGTGCGGAAAGGCTCTTTCGGAAATTCGGCTCGGGGAAAATAAACTGGCGGTTCTCGTTCGGCGCGGCGGTCAGGTGATTCTGCCCGATGGGAATACAGTCCTTCAGGAGGGAGATGTGCTGGTGCTCAGCCAGCCGTAAAAGAAAAAAGCGTTCCGGTCGGAACGCTTTTTTTATTGGCGGATTTTTCGCGGAGATTCTGCAAAAATTTCTTTGACGTGTCCCGGCATTGCCAACATGTCCGGCCAGTAGCGCTTGGGACAGTGGTTCATCCGGCAGCGCGGATTTTCCCGGTCGGGAATGGCGATGACGTCATAAAAGCGCTGCCACAGGGCCCGGTATTTTCGCTCGTCCTCGCTGAGGGGCGGCGGCTGAAAATGGTCCAGCGGTACGATGGAAGCGTGCCGGTCTTTCCAGATCAGAGCCGCGTGGTGAATGCGGTCATAAATCAAAAAGGTTTCAATGGCATATCGGCTGCAAAAATGCTCCTGAATATAAGGAAGCACAAACGATTTTGGAGAGATCTCGGCCGTCAGCACTCCGCCGTGATCGGAAAAGCGCAGAAACTCCACAAACCGGTGCGCCTCGTTGTGAAGAAACTGCTGTGCGGCCAGCATGGGCTGTACCTCTTCGTGCCCGGCCAGGTACACAACCCGGTGCCCGATCCGGTAGCCCAGCAACAGAAAACGCAGAATCATGCGTTCCCGGCCGGGTGTGCAGGAGCAGAAAACGTCCTTTACCAATCGTTCCGCTTCGGTCCCGATTTTTTGAGGGATGGAAGCGCGCACACGTTGGGCGTGTTCCGGGTCCGTTTCCACATACCGCACGGAGAACAGGGACGGTTGTGCCTCCGCCTCCGGAAGGATGTCCTGGGGCAGTTCGCGCCGGTATACACTGTCGAAAACGCAGCACAAAAAGCCGTCATAACTGCCATCGTACAGATAAATCACATTTGACGTGTCAGGCATGTGACCGCCTCCTCTTCCACGGTTTTGGCGGCGAGGGGCAGGGGCATGCCTTCCGCAGCCAGCTGCTGCACCGCAGGCGCACTGAACAGGCTCAACTGCTCGGTCCCTGCATTGAAAGCGGCTGGGTCCAGCAGTGCCCGCACCGTGCTCTCCCGGCTGGCCCCGGAAGGGTGGAACCCCTTGCACACAATGAAGAACTGTGCGCGCTTGAGCACGACGCCGATGCGTTTCAGTTCCGGCAGTCCCAGGCGTCCGTTCCGCCGCGCTGTGCGGATGCGCTGAGCGCTTTTGACACCGATGCCGGGAACGCGCAGCAGCATTTCGTAACTGCAGGTGTTCACGTCCACGGGGAACAGGTGCAGATTGTGGATCGCCCAGTTGCACTTGGGGTCCAGATAAGGGTTGAAATTCTGATTTTTCTCATCCAGAATTTCACCGGCAGTGAAGTGGTAAAAGCGCAGCAGCCAGTCGGCCTGATACAGGCGGTGTTCCCGCAAAAGAGGCGGTTTGGTATCCAGTGACGGAAGAAGCGTGTCCTGCGCCACGGGAATATAAGCGGAGAAGAAAACACGCTTCAGCTGATAGCGCCGGTACAGCCCTTCCGTCAGGCGAAGAATGTGGTAATCGGTCTCCGGGCTCGCGCCCACAATCATTTGGGTGCTCTGTCCGGCGGGGGCGAAACGGGGCGCATGACGGTATACGGCCAATTCCCGTTTGTTTTCAGCCATTCCGTCCCGCACCAGTCCCATGGGAGCCAAAATTGCACGTTTGGTTTTGTTGGGAGCCAGCAGGGAAAGACTTTGTTCACTGGGCAATTCAATGTTTACGCTCAGGCGGTCCGCCAGCAACCCAAGCCGGGTGACAAGGGCGGGGTCAGCACCGGGAATGGTCTTGGCATGAATGTATCCCCGAAAGCGGTATTCATTGCGCAGCAGCTCCAGCGCCTGAATCATTTGCTCCATGGTGTAGTCGGGGTTTCGGATGACTGCGCTGGAAAGAAACAACCCTTCAATGTAATTACGCCGGTAAAACTGAATGGTCAGCTCAGCCAGTTCGTGGGGCGTGAACGCTGCGCGGGGCACATCGTTGGAAGCGCGGTTCACGCAGTATTTGCAGTTGTAAATACACACATTGGTCAGAAGAACCTTCAGCAGGCTGATGCAGCGTCCGTCGGCGGCAAAGGCATGGCAAATGCCGGCTTTCACCGCACTGCCCAGACTCTGCCCGTCGCCGGGACGGTCCACACCGCTGGATGTACATGCCACATCGTATTTTGCACTGTCTGTCAAAATTTCCAGTTTCTTCAGCAGATCCATCCAAAGGTCCCTCTCTTTCTTAAAAAGGCGCAAAAAAAGAAGCCCCGCTCGCCGTTTTTTGCGCCGAGGCTTAAAAGTACGTTTTATTGTACAGATGATGCGCTATGATAAAGCTGTCAGGAAAAGCTTACCATTTGGTTTTGGTTTCCACCACTTTGCCGGCAATGTAAAGGTGATCCAGGTCTTCTCCCATGATGATCTGCGGTGGGTAGGCGCTGTTGAAAGGCTGCAAAATCACAGTGTTTCCGCGGCGAATGTATTTTTTCAGAGTTCCTTCTCCTTCGCCGAATACAACAACACCCAAATCTCCGCTCTCCAGCGTCTGCTGGCGGCGCACCAGTGCAAGGTCGCCTTCAAAAATTCGCGGCTCCATGCTGTCACCCTTTACCAGCAGATAAAAATAATTCTGGGGATCCTTGACGCGGGCGTAATCTTCTCCGTAATCCTCTTCCAGAGCCAGGGCGCCGTAACCTGCGCGCACGGTTCCGATGATGGGAATGGGATATTCGCCGGCAGCCTGCCAGCCGCTGGTGTCGGAAACCGGCGTCCGGCCCAGTAAATAGTCGGTGCTCACATCAAAAAAGGCGGCGATGCGCGCCAGCATGGCGGGGTCGGGCGTGGAACGTCCGGTTTCCCATTTGCCGATGGCTTGCTGCGAAAGCCCCAGTTCGTTGGACAATGCCACCTGTGAAATGCCCCGAAGCTTGCGAAGCTCTTTCAAGCGCTGTGCAAACATGCACACAGCTCCTTTCTGGTCATTTTCTTGTTAATTTTATACTACTACTTTTCGTTGTCGAAGTAAAGAGAGTTTTCAAAATTAAAATAAAAAAAGTTGTAAAAAATATTGACAACAACTAAAAGTTGTATTATTGTAACGATAGGGAACGGAGGAATCGAAAAATGAAACAGGCATCCATTAGTTTGATCTTGAAAACGGTTATTGTTTTGCTGGGAGTATTTGCATTTTGCGGATTTGGCGCCTATGCGGACGGTGTGCTGAACCTTGCCATGCTTGTAACGCCTGGCTGTTTATTGATGGCCTGGGGGCTTTATCAGTTGGACGAATCTTTCTTTGCGGCACGCCACAAACGTTATAAAGTCGTGCACAGAAACATTCGTATGGCGGCAGGCTCTTCCGGTCCCATGCGTGCGGCATAAAATGCGGTGGCAGACGCTTTTTGACAAGGTTAGCTGTTGACAAAAACGATTTTGTATGGTATGATTCTAGAGCACTCAAGGCTAACGCCGCTGTGGAGAGGTGTCCGAGTGGTTTAAGGAGGCGGTCTTGAAAACCGTTGAACAGCAATGTTCCGTGGGTTCGAATCCCACCTTCTCCGCCACATTTCTCTCAGAGGTGCACAATAGAAGAAAGCGAAATACGCTACCATGGAGATGTACTCAAGTGGTGACGAGGCTCCCCTGCTAAGGGAGTAGGTCGGGAAACCGGCGCGAGAGTTCAAATCTCTCCATCTCCGCCATTCAAATCCTC
>CALXIP010000079.1 GCA_944388395.1 uncultured Ruthenibacterium sp. | reverse complement strand
CAGGATGATGTCTCCGTCCGACTTCATCAGCGTGTCGATCAGCCAGAACACCGCGTGTTCGGGCTGCGGCCGGATGGTGGCCGCCGGCAGTTCGATGTAATCGCCGTGCACATTGTCCTCGGGATTTTCCGGTCCCTTGTAAGGAACGTTGGGCCGCCGGCCCGGCGTCAGGGTGGACACCATGGGCAGGCTGCAGCCGCGGTATACGGGAATACGGTCCTGCAGTCCCAGATATTCCACCACACGCAAAGTGTTTTCGGTGGTAAAGTCGATGCCGCGGTTTCCGTTCACCGAGCACACACCCAACACTTCCAGTTCCGGTGAAAGCAGCGCCGTCATCATGGCAATGGCGTCATCGGTGCCGGTATCTACATCCAGAATCACTTTTTGCATCTCAGTCTCCTCCTTTTTCCTGACTGGCGAGAAACGCCTCAACTTCTTTTTTATCCGGAATACTCTGGGCAGCACCCTGCTGTGTTACCGACAGGGCCGCCGCCGCGCTGGCCATGCGCAGCGCCTCCCGCACCGGCCGTTCCTGCGCCATGGATGCCAGGAAGTAACCGCAGAAGGTATCGCCCGCGCCGGTGGTGTCCACAACGTCCACCGAATAAGTCTTCTGGTACAGGGTTTGTTCTCCGTCAAAGAAGTACGCGCCCTTTTCGCCCACTGTCAGCACGAACTCCGCGCCCGGGAACCGTGCCTTCAGCCCTTCCAGAATCACGTCCGGCTCCTCGCTGTCCACGCGGGCCAGGCACCGTCCCTCCACTTCATTGAGAATGAAGCAATCCACCAATTCCAGCGGATATGTTTCAATGGCGTCGTTGATGGGCGAAGGGTTGAACACCACTTTCATATTTTGCTGTTTGGCACGGCGGATGGCGTAATCCACATTGGAGATCTCGTTCTGCAAAAGCAGCAGATCGCCCGGCCAGAACACTTCGGTCGCCCGGTCAATATCTCCCCGGGAGATGTCCGCGTTTGCACCGCCCCAGATGATGATGTTGTTCTGCCCGGTTTCATCTACCTGAATGACGGCGTGGCCTGTGGCCCGGTCCGTGCTCTGAATGTAATCGGTTTGCACCCCGGCCTGTTTCAGAAAGGTCAGCAGCCGTTCGCCGTCCGCGCCGATCTTACCCGCGTGGTATACCTTTGCACCTGCCCGAGCGATGGCCACCGACTGGTTGAGTCCCTTTCCTCCGCAGAACTCTTCGTACCGCAGCGCCTGGATGGTTTCCTTTGGCTGTACAAAATGTTTCACGCTGTATGTCTTGTCCAAATTCAAAGAGCCAAGATTCAATACCCTCATATGCAACTCTCTTTTCTCGGAAAATGTTTTCTTAAAATGTTTTCCTGAACATAAAATACAACTTTTTTCTAACACTGTCAACACTTTTTATTTAATTTTTCAAGCAGAGGTTTGAAAATCCTTTCAAATTCGCTATAATAAAGTCATCGCAGACCCTTACATCGGACGAAAGGAGCGCGCGGCCTTTTACGCGAAGGTTCGCGCAAAACAATATGAACATCAGCAAACTTGCGCAGCTGGCCGGGGTTTCGGTTTCCACGGTTTCCAAAATTATGAACAACAAGGACGAAAGCATCAGTGCCGCCACGCGGGAGCGGGTCCTCAAAATCGCCAAGGAATACCACTACCAACCCTACGCAGCAGCCCTGTCCAAAGACAGCAAAACCTGGACGCTGGGCGTGCTGTTGCGAAGCAGCGCCAGCATGAATCTGGCGCTGACCGGTATGCTGGAAACCGCCCAGCAGGCAGGTTATACGCTGATGATCCGGGAAAGCGGCGGCGACGAAGCAAGCGAAGAGCGGAATTTATCCGTCCTGTGCTCTTTGCGCATTGACGGCTTGCTGTGGGAGCCGCTGAGCCCCGACAGTCTTCGCCACCGGGACATGCTGGAGGAAGCACACATTCCCGCTTTCCTGTTCAACATTGACCAGCCGCAGGCGGTGAACATTGACTACGCCACTCTGGGTTATCAAGCCACTCAAAAACTGGTGGAGCTGGGCCACACGGACATCGGTTGTCTGCTCAGCGAAGGCACCCGCACCCAGGCTTTTCTGGCAGGCTACCAGCAATGCCTGTTTGACAACCACATTCCCCTGCGGGAAGAGTTCGTGTTCCGGGGCATCACCGACAGCCTGCTGCAAAAAATTTCCGCACACGCAGTCAGCGGCATCGTCAATTCCCACTACGCGGCAGCCACCGCTTTGTTTGACGCCATCACCGTACTGCACTATCAGCTGCCCTATGACCTGTCGCTGATTACCCTGCGGGATGATTCCCGAGGTGTTCTGCGCTATCCGAAAATTTCCGGTTACACCATTCCGCACTGCGAATTTGGCCGATACCTGTGTTCCCGCCTGATCGCCCGTGTGGAAAAAGCACCGGACCCGGGCGAGGTCTTTCTCCATACCCCGGTACTGGACAGCAGCGATTCCATCGGTATTCCCTATAACAATCGCTCGCCGAAAATTGCGGTGGTCGGCAGTATCAACATCGACAACTACCTCAATGTAGACAAACTTCCCCGTACCGGAAAAACGGTGAACTCATCCATCTCCGCCATCTATGTGGGCGGCAAGGCCATCAACCAGTCTGTGGGCGTGTCGCGGCTGGGGCACCGTGTTTCTCTGATCGGCTGCGTAGGCAACGACGTGGACTCCGACACAGTGTTCACCACGCTGAATCAATACCGCATCGACCCGGTGGGCGTCCGCCGACGGGCCGGCTATAAAACCGGACAGGCCTATATTTTTGTACAGCACGACGGCAATTCCATGATTTCCATCATGTCCGGTGCCAACGAAGCGCTCTCGCCGGACGACCTCTCCCAGGACGAGCGCCTGTTTGAAAACACGGCGTATTGTCTTCTGCAAACCGAGATTCCGCTGCCCACCGTGACGCAGGCCGCACGGCTGGCACGGCGGCGGGGCATCGCCACCATTCTGAAACCGGCCGCCTGCGGCGTGCTTCCCCGGGAACTGCTGGAAAACGTAGACATTCTGGTCCCCAACCACGAAGAGCTGCAGGAACTGTGCCCTTCCCAGCGAGGAATGGACGCCCAGATCGATTTTCTGCTGAAGCAGGGTGTGGGCACCGTCATTGTCACGCTGGGAGAAAACGGCTGCTATGTTAAAAACGCTCAAATCTGCCAGCGGCTGCCCGCCCAGGACTTTGACCCGGTGGACAGTTCCGGCGCCTGCGACGCATTTATCAGCGGGCTTGCATCGTACCTTTTGTACGGCTACCCGCTGCTGAAGGCCGTGCGCATTGCCACCTACGCGGCGGGCTTCAGCGTCACACGGGAAGGCGTGGTTCCGTCTCTGATTGACAGAAACACCCTGGAGGCCTATATCCGTCAGCGGGAGCCAGACCTGCTGGCCCCGCAGTAAAGGCGTTTTTGCAAAAATAAAAAGCCACTGTCCAACAAAATGGACAGTGGCTTTTTTCACACAAAAACAAATTTCAGAAGCCGTTGTTCTGACGTCCTTGCGTCAGCACCTCACGCAAGATCGTTTTCAACTGTTTTTCTGTGGTTCAATCGCTCATTTCTGCATTTTCAGAGGTACCGGCCACTTCCGGCAGCGCCAGAACTGCCGCCCACAGCCGCGAAAAGAACGCTTTGTCCCGCGGATAATGTGTGAAGCTCATTTCTCCGCCGACCGCTCGCAGCAAATCCACCGTGCGCCTGCGCCCAATCCGGCTTTCGCACAGACGCAGCAGCCGCAGATCCTGCAGCGCTTCCTTGAGTACTTCTCCCCGGATGGATCCCCAGGCTGTACCATCCGGCCCCGGGTAAACCAGGAAAGCATCCCCCGAAGGAAAAGCTTCCCCGGCATCGGTCACCCGGAAGGGATCGATGTGCCGTACCGAGCGTTGTGAATTGTAGAAATTGAACCCCCAATGTAAAAACCCCTCAAGATCATAGCCGTAGAGCAGCGCACCCAAAATGCGGTTGCGTGCGCTGGGCATGGCAATAAAACGATTCGGCACTGCAACGGCCTGTACGGTGCAGTAATAGGTCCAAAGGCCGGTCACACCATGGTCTACAAATGTCTGAATGCAGTCATTGCAGACAACCGGCTTCTCTACAATTCCTTCCTGATAAATGTCATAGCTGCTCAGTGCATCGATCACATGGCACCCCTCCAGCAGGTCGGCCACCGTTGCTTTTGCGGCGGCGTAGGTGGCTTTCTCCTTGTCATGCGGTTCATCGGAAATATGGAACCACACGTGCGCAAGGCCTACCAGATCATCCAGTTCCTGCTTCAGGGCGGGGAGAAAAGCCCGCAGGAACCGGGTGTATTCACCGCCCACGGCCGGGGTGTGCCAGCCAAAGCGTTTTTCCAGCCCGCTGGAGGTATGTACCATAATTTTGGGGGCAAATTCCGCGCCCCACTGGGTAAACAGATGCGCCACTTCGATTTCGGTGATTCCGTGGCTGCGCGCCATGTTCACCCAGCGCCGCAATCGGTCAAAACCGAAGCTCCACTGTCCGTCCGCGAGGAGCACGTCCACCAGCTGTACCGTGGTGCGCTCACCGCCCCTGGCGGTGTCCAGCGGCGGGGTGAATACCGGGGTCAACAGCATATTGATGCCGTGCTCTGCAGCGCTGGCCATAAAATGATCCAGAATGCGCCAGTGCTCCTCGCTGAACACCGGCACCCGGTAATAGTCGGCCAGACAATCCGCGTGGAACCATTGGGTCTGCAAAAGCGTCTGCGGCGGCAACGCCTGCTGCAATATCTGCACCGACAGCGAAAACACCGCCAGCTGACAACCATCCGGGTCCACCAGTTCCAGTTCCATTGCAGCACAGCCCGGCTCCAGCAGCGAGGCATCCAGCGTCAGCCACAGGCTGCGCCACTGGGCCGGCACCGCCTTGAACGTTTCGTCCCATTCGGCGGGTCGCAGCAAATCCGGCAAAAGGCCCGGGCGAGTGGTGAGATAATTGTCATCCCAGGTGCCATGGCAAGGGTAATCGCAGGGCACCAGCTCCACCTGAAAAAGCCGCAGCGCGGCTCTGGCGGTACCGGTGCACCGCAGGCAAAAGGTTGTGGAAGTTTCTCCGAAATCATCATTTTGACAGGTGTAAGCCAGCTGGAAAGACCATTTCTGATTTTTCAAAAGCACAGGCACACCGGTTGACAGCTCCTCGGGCCGTCGGTCCGGCAGCACTTTTTCCAGGCTGTCGGTGAGAAGAAATTCATAGCTTGTCATAGAACATCTCCTGGTTTTGATCGTCCGGTGAAGCAAAGATAAAAGGGGGATGGCGGGATATGCCCGCCATCCCCATAGGTTGATTTTTCTTATTCGGGATGGCTTTCCAGGAAGGCCTGTGCCTGTGTATGGAACGCTTCCTGCAGAACATCGACGCCGGCGGCATCCAGTTTTGCCTTCAGTTTTTCCACATCGCCAGCCGGATCGTCCGTAAAGCCAAGCTGCAGCAGTTTATAGTCGGAGTTATAGATCTCGCTGATTGCTGCCACCTCGTTTTTCACTTCGGAATCATCAAACACGAAGGTGATATAACGTCCACTGCGGGCGGTCTCCTTCCAGTTCTCCGTCAGTTCCTCGGAATTGGGAATTCCGCCTTCTACGGTACGCCAGAACTGATCGTTGCGCACGCCCCAGTTACAGTTGCTGTCGTAGGCGTAGTTCGAGCTGTCCGGCAAAGACTTCAGGCCATGATCCCCCACAGCCTCCCAGTGCACGCCTTCAATGCCGTAGCAGAACAGGTTGTGGCAGATTTCGTCATTGCGCAGATAGTCCAGCGCCATCAATGCGCGTTCCGGGTTCTTGGACTTGGAGAAAATGCTCATGCCGTTGGCCAGATAGGACTGGATGGTCGCAGGAGCGCCGTTCATGGCGTCAAACACACGCACATCCCACTCGGGGTGTTCCGCCTGCAGCGTAGCGTACAAACTCTTGGCCGTATTGATGTTCATCACAGCCAGTGCGGACTTGCCCGCCTGGAAGCTCTCGGTATTGTTCTGCGTGTTGACAACGGCATTGCGGCTCCAGAAGCCCCGGTCGCGCCAGTCTTTCACGGTGTTCAGCGTATCCATGAAAATGTCTGCATCCAATGTGCTCATCACATTGGCTTCGGGATCGTTCTCCTGCACACAGGTGATCAGGTTGACCGGTGGCAGCACAGCATAATTGCCATCATCCCTGGCGTAAGACTTCACGTTCCACAGAAGGTCAAACACAAACTGGCGGTCATAATCAGAACCAACATCCAGCGGGATCATAGAGGGCTCGTTGTCCACAATCGCCTGCATATACTGCTCCGCACCTTCAAAGGTGTCCAGAGATTCGATGCCGTATTTGTCCATCAAATCGCCGCGGGCCATCCAGACATAAGCAGTCAGTTCCTGATAGTTCATGGGCAGCATATAGACCTTACCGTCCACCTTGGCCTGCTCCCAGGCTTCGGGATACATGCTTTCGGCCGTCATGGGCGCATAGGTTTCCAGCGCTTCGGGGGTGATCTCCCAGAAGCCCTGTTTGCTGGCTTGTGCATTGTAGAAGCACCAGTCCGCGGTAAAGATCATGTCCCAATCTTCGCCGGAAGCAAAAATCAGCGGATATTTCTGCTCGTACTCGCTCCAACTCATGTACTTCACGTCAATAGTTGCGTTGATTTCTTCTTTCAGGCGCTCGTTGATTTTTTCAAACACCTTATCATTGTCCACCGGACGGTCACCGATCAAGTACATGGTCAGCGTGACTTCTTCCGAGATATCCGGGCCGGACGTACCAGAGCCGGATGCGCCGGATGCCGGGGCTGTGGAACTGGACACAGTTGTTCCTCCGCAGCCGGTGAATGCGCTCACGACCAGCACCAGGGCCAGAACGAGCGCCAACAGTTTCGCTGTTTTTTTCATGGTTTTTCCTCCTTATTGTCTGTATATTCACTGCGCCCGCGCGCAGTTTCTTCCCGTCAGCCTTTCACGGCGCCAATGGTGACGCCTTTGACAAAATATTTCTGTAAAAACGGATACAGAAGAATGATGGGGCCCGTGGCCACCACGGTCATCGCCAGTTTCATTGGCTCGCTGGGCACTTCGCTCATGGGCAGACCGCTGCGGGCAGCTGCCGCTGCAATGGCCTGTGACTTGGTCAAAATGTTGTTCAGATAATACTGCAGCGGATACAAATCGCTGCGTCCCTCGTCCAGGAAGAGCATGGCGTCGTACCAGTCGTTCCAGTAATTCAGCGCAATGAACAGCCCCACCGTTGCAAGTCCCGCTTTGCACAATGGCATGGCCACGCGAAGATAAATGGTGAAATCTCCTGCGCCGTCCAGCCGTGCGGATTCATACAGCGCTTCCGGGATGCCGGCCATGTAACTTTTTAAAATCAGCAGATAGGTCACATTGATCAGGATCGGCATGATCAGCGCAATCAGACTGTTGTGAAAATGCAGATACTTGGTGTTGAAGATGTACCAGGGCACCAGACCGCCGCCAAAAATGGACGTAAAATAGAAGAAAAACGACACCTGATACCGATAGCGGAACGTGCTGCTGGCCAGCACATAGGCCGCCATGCTGGTAAAGAAAAGTCCCAAAAATGTGCCGGTGACTGTGACGAAAATCGTTACGCCGTAAGCGCGAAGCAGATCCTCGGGAATTTTGAACAGCGTTTTATATGCATCCAGCGAAAATGTCTCCGGAATCAGCTGGTAACCGTGGGTCAGAATGGACGTCTGATCGGAAAAAGAACCGCTGAGCACCAGAAGGAACGGAAGCAGACAGCACGCAGAAAGCACCGTCAGCACCACCACCGAAATCACGTCGAAGATGACGCGATCCCGCCCGATGGGCTTTTTGCCGATTTGGGTCTTGCTGGCCATAAGTCTGCCTCCTTTCAAAACAATGCGTAATCCGGCTCAACCTTTTTCACCAATTTGTTGGCAAGCAGTACCAACAGGAAGGAAAACGTCGACTGATATAAGCCCGCGGCACTGGTCATGCCGAACTCCTGCAGCTGCAGCAGAGAGCGCGTCACATAAGTATCGATCACATCGGTCACTTCCAACACCATGGGGTTGTTGCCGGTGACCTGCCAGAACATCTGGAAATCACCCTTCATAATGGTACCGATGGCCAGCAGGAACAAAATGACCACTGTGGGCCGAATGCCCGGCAGAGTGATGTGGCGGATCTTCTGCCACATGTTCGCGCCGTCCAGATCGGCCGCCTCGTACAGCTGACCGTCGATGTTCATGATGCTGGCCAGATACATCACCGTACCGTATCCGACATTTTTGAAAGCGCTCACTCCGATGAGAATGAAGGGCCAGACCGCCTCGTTGGAGTAAATATCCACCGGCTCAAGCCCCAGCGAACGCAGGAACGTGTTGACCGCGCCAAACTCGAAGTTGAACATGTTGTAGATAAAGGCTCCGACTACAACCCAGGAGATAAAATACGGAAAGAACATGACCGACTGAGTGATTCGCTTGAACCACTTGCCCGCCAGCTCGGAAAGAAGGATGGCGCAGGTGATCTGCAAAACCGTATTCACGCACAGAAAAGCCAGGTTGTACAGGATGGTATTCCGCGTGACGCTCCACGCCTTCCCCGACTGAAAAAAGTATTCAAAATTCTTGAACCCCACCCAAGGGCTGCCGAAAATTCCATCGTGGTAGTTGTATTCTTTGAAAGCCAGCACAATTCCGCCCATGGGAATGTAGCACATCAGGATCACCACAATGGCTGCTGGAAGCAGCATCAGCCATTTAATCCGGTTCTCTTTCAAATCCTGGAGAAAAGGATGTTTGCTCCGTTTCATCACCCCGGCCTCCTTGCACTGTGTTTTTCTCCACTCACATCGTATCAGACCGGCTCTTTCAAAACAACGGGAGCCGATTATGATAGGTGGGAAAAATTATGGTATTTTAAGAATTTTTTATTTTTTGCATCAAAATCCATTGAATCGTTATAATTTTCAGTCTATATTATAGTAAGAATATACAAGAAAGAGGGGCTGGCATGCGCTTTTCCGTACTGATCGTAGATGATGAAAAAATGCCCCGGGAGATTCTTCGCAATTATGTTCCCTGGGAGAAATTGCAAGTAGACCGGGTGGAAGAGGCAGAGGACGGCGCCCAGGCTTTGGAGCTGGCCCGCCTTCACCGGCCGGACATTGTCATCAGCGATGTGAAGATGCCTCGCATGAACGGTCTGGAACTGGCCGGCGCCGTACGAGAGATCTACCCGGACTGCCAGTTTATCTTTCTCAGTGGCTACACCGACAAAGAATATCTCAAAGGCGCCATCAAACTGCGGGCCGCCAGTTATGTGGAAAAACCCATCGATCTTGAAGAATTGAGCACTGTGCTGTAGGAAGTGACGGCAGAACTGGAAAAGCGAAGCCTGCCGGATCCACAGCTGTTGTTCTACCGCGGGGAGAATGGAGATCTCTCCCAGCCGAACAACGGCCGGGTATACGTCTATGAAAAAACGATTTTTACCGCATTGGGCAATCTGATCCGCCACAAACGCCGGCCGGAGGCACTTGCCCTCACAGCCCGCATTTACAGAGAGCTGCGTCAGTGCGAGGGCACGCCGCCGGAAGTGGTTCGCAATCTCTACTGCCAGATCGTATTCGCTCTTTTGGCCGCTGCGGAAAGCCGGAACATCACCGCCGTGACCGAACAGGGCGATTACCTGCTCTACACCGCCGCCAAACAGCCCACTTTGCTGCTGTTGTGGCAGGCGCTTACCGACGCCATGGAAACCTATTTTCAAGCAGCGGAAAGCAACGCGCAGGATCTGGTCACCCGCGTGGATGAATATCTGGCCGCGCATTTTTCAGACAACGAGCTCACCGTGCAGACCATGGCCTCGGACCTGGGATTCGTGCACACCTATCTTTGCAGCGCCTATAAAAAGAACAGCGGCCGCACCGTCAATCAGAAGCTGACCGAACTGCGAATGGAACGGGCCAAAAGTCTGCTGGCAGACCCCAGCCGCAAGCTGTACGAAGTCGCGCACGAAGTGGGCTATCTGGACGGAAAATATTTTGTAAAACTGTTCACCAAGGAAGTGGGCATCTCGCCCCGCCTTTACCGGGAGGATCTTTGCTGCCATGAAGAATAAACTGCGCGCCTGTTGGCGCAGCCTGTTGTTGGACGTGAGCCTTCGGGGCAAACTGCTGTGCATCTTTTTCCTGTTGCTGGTGCTTTCCCTGGGCGCTTTCACACTTTACGCCTTTCATCGCATCAATACCGTCATTGAAGAGCAGACATTTTCTGCCTCGCAGAAGGCCTTTGAAGACACGCATACCGCTGTGGAGGATCTGTTCGGTCGCCTGACGCAGGTGTCCGATATTCTGACCATGGACCCCACTCTCTACGCGCTCGCTTCCGGCGATGCAAATACCACCAGCTACATACAGCGCCTGGAGGATCGCAACCGAATCTCCACCACTTTCTTCTACCTGCGCTCCATGTCGGGGGTGGATCGCATCCGCCTATACGTGAACAACGACTACCTGTACACCAATTCCACAGATATCGTCTCGCTTCAGTCTGTAAGAGGCAGCCGTTGGCTGGAGCCTTTTCAAAACGGAAGTGTTGCGTGCTGGTTCGGCCCCTCAGATTTTTCCGATCAGCCCGAAAGCGAGCAGCAATGGTACTCACTGATGCGCCTGATTTATGATCCTAGCTCCGTACAGAAGCCGTTGGCGATCCTGCGGATCGACATCGCCGCCGACCGGGTGGACGCCGCCGTCAGCCGCAGCACCATCACCCAAAACGGAGCCGTTCTTTTGCTGGACGACGGGCAGATCCTCACATCCTCCTCCCCGGACAGAGCGGAACAGCTCAGTGGTTCTCTGCCGGCCGCCTTTGCGGATGGCTGGACGGAAGTGAACACCTCGCTGGGTCGTTTTCATGTCCAGTCAATGATCTTAGAGGACTGCGGCTGGACCCTGGCCGCCGCCCTTCCGCGGGATGACATCTTCCGAACCAGTCGTGAACTGCGTCTGGAAATGCTGGTGGTAGTGCTTTTGCTCACGGCCGCAGCGTATTTCTTGGCGTATCGGCTCAGTCATTCCATTGCGCGCCGACTTTACCGCCTGAATGACACCATGCACGCGGTGGAGCACGGGGATGTTTCCGCCCGGGTAGAGCCTCAGGGCCGTGACGAAATCGGCCAGCTGATGCGCAGTTTCAGCAATATGATGACCCGCATCGACACGCTCATGGACGAAAAACTGGAACAGGGCCAGCAGATCAAAGCGCTGGAACTGAAAGCACTTCAGGCTCAGATCAACCCGCATTTTCTGTACAATTCGCTGGATCTGATCAACTGCACCGCCATCGCCTCCAACGTCCCTCAAATCAGCCGAATGGTCAATGCGTTGGCCCGGTTTTATCGACTGTCGCTTAGTCGCGGCAGGGAGGTCATTCCACTTTCGGACGAACTCAAGCATGCGCAGCTCTATGTGGAAATTCAGAATATGCGGTTTGAAAACCGGGTACAGGTAAAATGGGAAATCGAACCCGGAGTGGAACAATGTTCCATCATCAAAATCGTTTTGCAACCCATCATCGAAAACGCAGTGATTCACGGCATCTTTGAACGGGAGGACAAAACCGGTTGTCTGCGCATCGCCGCCCACCGCCAGCAGGACGATTTAATCATCACCGTGGAAGACAACGGTGTGGGCATGGATGAGGCCACCCGGGTGGCGAACTTTTCGGCTGATGCTTCCAGTGCCAACACCAAAGGCGGCTATGGGGTGCGCAATATCAACGCACGGCTTCACCTGGCCTATGGGCCGGAGTACGGTCTTTTCTGCGAAAGCGAAATCGGCCGCGGCACATGTGTGACCATTCGCATTCCAGCGCAGACGTGTCCGTCACCTGATTCCGAGCATTGAGCCTTGGGCAGCAGGCGCAGTGCACAAATCGCATAACTTCAGCGCCCCATAATATAAAAGCACCCATGCCACAATGGCATGGGTGCTTTTGATTCAGGGCCTCTCTCACCTTTTCAATAAACACACAGATGAATAACCCTGCCTATCATCAACCCGGTAAATCCCGCAACGGTAGTCTGTCACAGTCTGCGAACCCAAAAAGCACAATGAATAGGTGGTGCTATTCATCACTTAAAAAACAGATCCAATTGTAGGAAAGACAACCCCGACAAAAAGTTGTCAGAGCTATTACTGATTTCAGTTGTAGGACATCTAAAAGCATCAACATCTGATAACAAAAAAACCACTGTCCAACTAGACAGTGGTTCTTTGGTGCACCTCCAGGGACTCGAACCCTGGGCCCGCTGATTAAGAGTCAGCTGCTCTACCAACTGAGCTAGAGGTGCATACATTGAGAAAAGAG
Organism: uncultured Ruthenibacterium sp.; assembly: GCA_944388395.1. Lineage (GTDB taxonomy): Bacteria > Bacillota > Clostridia > Oscillospirales > Ruminococcaceae > Ruthenibacterium > Ruthenibacterium komagatae. The sequence goes on along the minus strand of CALXIP010000079.1, from coordinate 167 downwards.
CCGGCACCTACCTATTTTTCCAGGTCGTCTCCAACCAAGTATCTTCGGCACAACCAAGCTTAACTACTGTGTTCGGAATGGGAACAGGTGGGACCTTGGCGTCATCGGCACCGGCTATGAATACTAAAAGCAACGCTATTAGCCTAGCCTCGTATTCTCTTTTCTCT
>CALXIP010000078.1 GCA_944388395.1 uncultured Ruthenibacterium sp. | reverse complement strand
AGCGTCTGGTGTACCAAGATCAGACGTACCTCTTCAACAGCGACGATGGCCCCAAGACCATCGGCATCGATCCGGCGCAGAATGTTCTGAATGTCTACTATGACATCGACGTTCTGGTAGATCCGGGTAAAGATCCGGATGAAGACCCGGACAACGGCGACCAGATCCCCGATAAGTTCCAGGTGGTCGTGAACTACGAAGCAGCCAACGGCACTCCCGCCATCAGCAGCGAAGTGCTGACGCTGACCGACGAGAACGGCAACTACAGCGAGACCGGCACAGCTCAGGCCAGCATGCCCGAAGTGACGGCAGCCGAAGGCTACACCTGGTACGACAAAAACTGGTACACCGATGATACCTACACCACTGTGGCAAACGCCACCGTCACCGCTGACACCACCTTCTACGCATACTGCGACGAGGACAGCAACGGGGACGACATCCCCAACAAGTTCCAGGTGACAGTCACCTACGTGGTGGCCAACGGCACCCCGGCCATCGGCAGCGAACTGCTGAATCTGGTCGATGAGAACGGCAACTACAGCGAGACCGGTACAGCCCAGGCCAGCATGCCCGAAGTGACGGCAGCCGAAGGCTACACCTGGTACGACAAAAACTGGTACACCGATGATACCTACACCACCGTGGCCAACGCCACTGTCACCGCGGACACCACCTTCTACGCATACTGCGACACCGACGTTCTGGTCGACCCGGGCAAGGATCCGGACGGCGACCCGGACAACGGCGACAACATCCCTGACAAGCATCAGGTGGTTGTGACCTTTGAGGCGGTCAACGGCGTGGTACGGCCGAAGGGCGGCACAGACGCCGACAACGCGAAGAGCATCAGCACCGTGGTCACCCTGCTGGATGAGAACGGCATGCCCGCAGCGAACGGCACTGGCTACCTGACCGATGCGCAGATCCCCGAAGCTCTGTCCAACATGGGCTATGACGGCGACAGCGCGGTATGGACTCCCGAGACCCCGACGACGACCTACGGCATTACGAAGACCATGACCTTTGTGGTGGACTTCAGCGCCAACGGCACGCCGGTGACTCCGCCGGATGAAGGCGGCGAGACCCCGACCACCCCGACCACTCCCACCACCCCGGTAACGCCGGGCACGGAGGAGCCGGAGGAACCCGCTGAGGAGACCCCGGCCGAAGAGGAGCTGGAGGACGAAGAGGCTCCGCTGGCTTCCGGTGAAGAGGGCGAGGAGATCGCGGACGAAGAGGCTCCGCTGGCAGCACCTGCGGGCGCAGCCTGGGCCCTGCTGAACCTGATCCTGGCCATCCTGACCGCTCTGGGCAGCGTGCTGCTGCTGATCGGTTACATCGGCAAAAAGAAGAAAGAAGAAGAGGATGAGAACGGCGAAAACGTCGAGTACACCGTCAAGAAGAAAGGTGTCTGGCGTGTGCTCAGCCTGATCCCGGGCATTGGCGCCATCGTGGCGTTCATCCTGACCGAGAACATGCGCAACCCGATGGTCTTCACCGACCGCTGGACCCTGCTGATGGTCATCATCGCAGTCATCCAGGTCATCGTGGCGATTCTGGCAAAGAAAGAAAAAGAAGAGCCCGACGATCGTGAAGCCCAGGCCTAAGACATTCTTTTCAACACACACCTGAAAAAGACCCGGCCCCGAAGCACCTGCTTCGGGGCCGGGTTTTGTTTGTGTGCAGAGGCGCCTGGTTTTGGCCGGCACCCGACACAGGAACCGGAAAAACGCGCCCGTCCGCGCAAAAAACGGACCGTCTGCGCCCGGGGGCACAAACGGTCCGTTGTTTTATCAATGCCGGTCAGAACGTCTCCATCAGTTCCAGAGCCGTGCGCAGCAGGTTGGCGCGCACCCCGTGGCGGCGGTCCCAGCCGCGGGCGTCCCAGGCGGCGCCGCTCACATCGTCCCCGGCGTACAGCAGCTGCGCCAGCGGCAGGTCGTAATAGCGGGATACCGCGAAAAACGCCGCCGCTTCCATCTCTACCGCCAGACAGCCCTCTTCCCGCCGGCGCCGCACCAGAGCGGGCGTCTCCCGGTACAGCGCGTCGGTGGTCCAGGTGAGGCCCGGCGTGTAGGGAATGCCCAGCCGGTCCAGCCCGGCGCAAAGGTCCGCCAGCGCCCCCGGATGGCATTCCACGGTGCGGGCAGGGGGCAGGTAATGGTAGGACGTGCCCTCGTCCCGCAGCGCGGCGGTGGGCACGAAGATCTCGCCCGCGCGGGAATTCTCCCGCAAAGCGCCCGCACCGCCGCACACCAGAAAGCGGCTGCACCCCATGGCGTGCAGCTCTTCGATGGTGCAGGCCGCGCCCGGCGCCGTGGAGAAGGGCATGGTCACGCACACGTCGCCGCCGTCCCCGTACACGGTCAGGTCCAGCACTTCGGCGTGCAGCTGCCCGATGGGCCGCAGCCCCCGCTGGCGCACCAGCTGCTCCAGCTCTGTGCGGAAAAAGGTGATAACGTATTCGCCGAGATTCCGTAAGAAAACGACGCCGGGCAGGGGCCCCTTTTGCGCGGCTGCATCGTCAAACCGCCTTGACAACCACAAAGGGTGCCTTCGGCGTTTTTCCTTGCATCCGCATCAAAAGGGACGCCTTCCCGGTGTAGACAGTTGTGCCCCCTCAACTTTGCAAAGTTGAGGGGGCACAACCGCCGTTTTCTTGCGTCATCCCGGCCTTTTGGGCGGAAGCGTTTTGCTGAGAAAATCCCCGGGGCGGATGAGTGCGTCCCGGTCTGTGTCAAATTCGCACACAGGAAAAGCGTGTTCTAAAATCATGGTGATTCTCCTTGCAAAAAGCCGCCCGCGCCCGTGGCGCGAACGGCTGCTGTCGATGGTTTCAGGGTTGCTTTCCCAGATAGGCCAGAATGCCGCCGTCCACATACAGAATGTGCCCGTTCACAAAATTGGACGCATCCGAGGCCAGAAACACCACCGGCCCCGCCAGATCGTCCGGCTGGCCCCACCGGCCCGCCGGCGTGCGGCCCCGAAGAAAGGCGTCAAAGGGATGCATGCTGCCGTCCGGCCCCGGCTGGCGCAAGGGCGCGGTCTGGGACGTGGCGATGTACCCCGGCCCGATGCCGTTGCACTGAATGTTATAGGCCCCGTATTCGGCGGCGATGTTTTTGGTGAGCATCTTCAGCCCGCCCTTGGCCGCCGCGTAGGCGCTGACCGTCTCCCGGCCCACCTCGCTCATCAGGGAACAGACGTTGATGATCTTGCCGTGGCCCCGGCGCACCATGCCCGGCAGCACTTCCCGTGCCATGAGAAAGGGAGCCACCAGGTCCACGTCCACCACCCGGCGGAAATCCGCCGCCTCCATGCGGCACAGCTCGGTGCGCTGAATGACGCCCGCATTGTTGACCAGAATATCGATGGGCCCCGCTTCGGCTTCCGCCTGCCGGACCAGGCGGCGCACCTGCGCTTCGTCGGTCACGTCCGCCACATAGCCCCGGGCCTCAACGCCCGCGTCCCGATAGGCGCGCACGCCCTCGTCCCGGTGGTCGGCCCGGCTGCTGTTGAACACCAGCGCCGCCCCGGCCCGGGCCAGCGCCAGCCCCATGGAAAACCCGATGCCGTGGGCGCCGCCGGTCACCAGCGCGGTGCGCCCGCGCAGAGAAAACAGTTCATCCATACAAAAAACCTCTATTGTTCGTCGTTTTTGGCCAGCGCCGTCTCCACGCTGAAGCGGAACGAGGCCACAAACGCCTGGGTGGAAAAGTCCTGATAACCGCCGGTGTACCACACGGGCGCGTGGCGGCACAAGCCGGCAAATGCCTCGGCCCACACGTCCGCCAGGCCGAACACATAGGCGTAGGGCAGCGCCGTGTAAAAGCAGTCGGGGTTTTCTTCCAGAAGGTCCGTCAGCTGGTCCCGGGGCGGGTTCTCCAGATACCGGAACAGCCCCAGAAGACGGGTGCAGGCCACCCGGTGGTAGTCGGTGGGGCGGGCCAGCAGCGGCGCCAGCAGGCACCCGGCCAGCACCAGCAGAAAGCTGGGCACCGTGAGCCACAGCGGCGTGGAGCAGCCCAGCGCGCACACCGCGCCGCCCACCCCGGCCAGAATGCCCAGCACCGCCCCGGCCCCGGCCCACAGGACCCGGGCCCCGGTGCGCAGGAAGTGCCAGCGGCGGAAAGCCGTGTGCATCAGGAATGCCAGCATCACCAGCGGCACGCAGGCGGCCAGCGCCCAGCCCACCCCGGCACGGGACAGACCCAGAAACAGCGCCAGACACCCCGCAAAGGGCACCAGCAGAGAGTGCACCAGCGTCTGGGGCTGGTACAGCCGGCGCTCGCCGGAGAAGGATTCGGCCAGCTGCTCCTTGGCCTGCTCCAGCCGGGCGGCAAACCCGTCGTCCGGCCGGGTCAGATGGCACAGCGCCGCGCCATCGGGGAACAGCGCTTCAAACAGGGTGCGCTCCCACACGGGGGCGTCCGCAGGCAGGTCCCGGCGGCGGGTCAGCACCAGCGGCGTCTGCTCGGGGTCGCTGCCGTCCCATTCGTCGCTGGACACCGTCACAAGGCCCCGGCGCGCAAACACCAGGATCAGCGACAGCAGGTCCCGGTCGTCGGCCTCGCCGTCCATGAGAAAGCCCGCCTGCGCGCTGGAAAGGTCCTGGGGCACCGCAAAGGCCGCCTCGGCCCGCAGCGTTCCGCGCAGCCCGCCCAGCGCCCGGGCCAGCACCACCAGCCCGCTGAGCGCCGCCAGCGCCAGAAACACCCACACGGCCGCGGGGGTGTTTTCCACCGCGTCCCGGCCCACGCCGGCCGCCAGAGCAAAACAAACCATCTCTTTCATGAAGGCACCCTCTTTCTTTTGCCCACAGTATAGCATATTTTGCCGCCGGGTTGCAAAGTTTTGCAAAATCAAGTATCATTATCTCTGACTTCTTATTTTCAATCACAAGGAGAACGTCATGATTGCATTGCTGAAAAAATATTTCTGGGTCCTGTTCCTGTCCATGGTCCCCATTGTCGAGCTGCGCGGCGCGGTGCCCATCGGCGTGGGCATGGGCCTGCCGCTGGTGCCCACTTACCTGGTGGCGGTGCTGGGCAACATGCTGCCGGTGCCCATCATTCTGTTGTTCGCAAAGCGGGTGCTGCTGTGGTGCACCACCTGGCCCGGCGCACTGGGCCGCTTTTTCACCAAGATCTATGAAAAAGGCGTCAAGGCCGGCGATAAAATGCAGGAAAAGGCGGGCCGGGGCATCTACTGGGCGCTGTACCTGTTCGTGGCCATTCCGCTGCCCGGCACCGGCGCCTGGACGGGCTGCCTGGCGGCCACGCTGCTGGATTTGAAGTTCTGGCCCAGCGTGGCGGCCGTGCTGGGAGGCGTCATGACCGCGGGGCTCATCATGCTGCTGGGGTCCATGGGCCTGTTCGGCGCACTGAGCTTTCTGTTCTGAAAAAACGGCATGGCACTGGCCATGCCGCTTTTTTTCTGCGGCAAAACTTTTTTGAAAAATGTTGAAGAAAACCGCGCCCTTCAGCCGTTACATATACGAAGGGCAGCGAAAAGGTGGTGAGCGCGGCAAGCGGCGATGAACAATGAACAATTTACGCACATGGTGCAGCAGTACGAGCGGCTGGTCTACACCATCTGCTACCAATTCACCAAAGACCACCAGCTGGCCGAAGATCTGGCCCAGGAGACCTTCCTGGCCGCGTACAGCCACCGCGACGACTGCCCTGCCGACAACTACAAGCCGTGGCTGGCCCGCATCGCCACCAACAAGGCCAAGGATTATTTGAAAAGCGCCTATCACCGACGGGTGCAGGCCGCCGAGGACGACGCCATGGCCGTGCTGGCCGCGCCGCCCGGCACCGGCCCCGAGGATGTGACCATCGACCGGGACAGCGCCCTGCGCATCGAGCACGAGATCCGGGCGCTGAAAGAACCGTATCATATGGTGTCGGTGCTGTATTTTCTGGAAGAGAACAGCATCGACGAGATCGCCCGCCGGCTGGAACGGCCGCCCAAGACCGTTCACACCCAGCTGTACCGGGCCAAACAACTTTTGAAAAACGCATTGGAAAGGGGGAAGGGCTGACATGGAACTGTTTTTGGAAAACGGGCATCTGACCGACGAAGCCCTGCACGCCTCATTGGAAGGCACTTTGGACGAGATGGGGCGGCTGGAAGTGGCCGAACATCTGAGCTTCTGCGACAGCTGCCTTTTGCGCTACACAGCGCTGCTGGAAGACGACGTCCTGCTGGAGCCGGAGCATCCGCTGACGCCGGGCGTGCTGGAGCGCATCCGCCGCCGGGTGGTGCGCGTGTTCTTCAACCGGTACGCCGCCGCGGCGGCCGCCGTGGTGCTGGCCGTGACCTTCTGGAGCACGGGCCTGTTCCGGGACATCAGCACCATCCGCACCCGGGACCCCGAACCGCCTGCGTCCCAGTCCCAGCAGGTGGAAATGCCTGCCGCCGCACGGGTGAACGCCTTCTTCCGCACGGCTTCCTATCACTTGAACCAGGGTTTTGCCGACCTGTTCCATCAATAAGGAGAGAATCGCTATGAATCGTAAAAATGGATTTTGGACCTTCTGCTTTGCCTTCATCCCCGGCGGGGGCCAGATGTACCAGGGGTATATGAAGCGGGGCCTGTCCCTGATGAGCATGTTCATGTTCGTCATCTTCCTGTCGGCCTTTCTGGGCATGGGCCTGCTGAGCCTGATGCTGCCCGTCATCTGGGCCTATTCCTTCTTCGACACCTTCAACATCCACGGCCAAACCCCCGAGCAGGCCGCCCAGAACCCCGACGCTTATCTCATTGACGTCAGCGGCCTCATGGGCGAAAACGGCCGCCGCCTGCTGTCCCGCCGCCACAAGCTGATCGGCTGGGGACTGGTGGTGCTGGGCGTGTACGCGCTGTACGCCAACTTCGTGCGCCCGGCTTTGTGGAGCGCCGTGTACGCCTACGACCTGACCTGGCTGCAGTGGCTGCTGGACAGCCTGTCCACGCTGGTGGTGGCCGTGCTGCTGGTGGTGCTGGGCGTGTACCTGCTGAAGGGCGGCCCGGCCCGGCAGAATCCGGACGAGGACTACACCGCCTTTAAGGGAGGCGAGGAGCAATGAGCGAACAGGAACTGTGCAGCGCCCCCGTGGAACAGACGCCGCCCCCCGCGCCTCCCGCGCCCCGGCCCGTGCGCCGGGTGGGCACCACCACCATGGGTCTGGTGCTGGTGGTGGCGGGCATCGCCATCACCGCGGGCATGCTGAACCCGGACCTGGACTTTTCGCTGCTGTGCAAACTGTCGCCGCTGGTGCTGGTGGCCCTGGGCGTGGAAGTGCTCATCGCCGCCTGTACGGCCCGGCAGGCAAAGCTGAAATACGACGTCCTGTCCATGTTTGTGTGTGCGTTTCTCATCATCGCCGCCCTGTGCGGGGCCGCCGCCGCGCCGGTGATGGAGTATGTGGGCCCGGCCCGTCAGAAGGCGGTCCGCCAGCTGGAAGACCAGTGGACCGACCAGGTGCTGGACAGCCTGCGCGGTCAGGAGAACGTGCTGGACGTGAGCTGCTGGCTGTACGCGGACGATTGGTCCACCACCGCCGAGATCCGGCGGGACGGCTTTGACGCCGTTTCCAACGCCCATATACATGTGACCCTGCTGGGCGATTACGCCGACGAGGCATCCTTTGCCGAGGCCTGCGCCCCGGTGGTGGAAGCGCTGCGGGACACCTCGGTCGAGGCCCCGACGCTGGAGATCCACTGGAACGGCGCGGACACTTCTTTCGATCTGTATCTGGACACACCCTTTGCCTGGCAGCAGACCGACCTGACCCCTTACGTCAGCGGCGGAAATTTTGACCAAGCCGGGTAAAACCCCTGTAAAAAACCGGAAAAGCGCGTGTGAGAAACCCTCTCGCACGCGCCTTTTTTGCGAAAAGCGGTTGTGATTTTTGCCCCGGAATGCTACACTAAAAACGGTATTTGAGAAAAAGAGGTGTGCATTTGTGGGTATTTTGAAGGGGTATTCCAAGGAAGAAAAAAGCTGGATGATGTACGACTGGGCCAACAGCGCCCACTCGGTGATCGTGGTCACCATCCTGCCCATTTTCTTCAACACCATCGCCACCGAGCGGGGCATGAGCCTGTGGGGCTTTGCCACCAGCGCGGCCATGCTCATCGTGGCGCTGCTGGCACCCATTCTGGGCGCATTCGGCGATTTTAAGGGCTACCGCAAAAAACTGTTCTTTGTGTTTATGCTGCTGGGCGCGGCCTCCTGCGCGTTTCTGGCGCTCACACCGCTGATGGACCTGTCCACCCCCGAACACATGGAGACGGTGGCCATGCTCATCCTGGTGCTGTACATCGTCAGCACCATCGGCTTTGCCGGGGCCAATTTGTATTACGACAGCTTTTTGAACGATGTCACCACCCCCGAGCGCATGGACAAGGTGTCCACCATGGGCTACGGCCTGGGCTACATCGGCGGGTCCACCATTCCGCTGCTGCTGTTCTTGCTGCTGGTGGGTGCCTTCGGGGTGGACATGATGCCCGCCATGTCCTTCGCCTTCGGGCTGACGGCCGTGTGGTGGTTTGTGTTCAGCCTGCCGCTGCTGAAAAACGTGGAGCAGAAAAGCTATCAGGAAAAGGACCCGCACCCCGTGCGCAGCAGCCTGAAAAAGCTGGCCGGCACCGCCCGGGAGATCTACGCCCATAAAAACATGTTCGTGTACCTCATCGCCTATTTCTTCTACATCGACGGCGTGAACACGGTCATCCACATGTCCACCAGCTACGGCGACACCCTGGGGCTGGACGCCACCAAAATGCTGCTGGCGCTGCTGCTGGTGCAGGTGCTGGGCCTGCCCTTCTGCCTGCTGTACATCAAACTGGCGGACAAGTTCGGCGCCCGGTTCATGGTGGGCGTGGGCATCGGCGTGTACTGCCTCATCACGGTGTTTGCCTTCTTCATCAGCAAGGAATGGCACTTCTGGGTGCTGGCCATTCTGGTGGCCACCAGCCAGGGCGGCATTCAGGCCCTCAGCCGCAGCATGTTCGGCAAGATCATTCCGGACAAAAAGCGCACCGGCGAGTTCTTCGGCTTCTACGACATCTTCGGCAAGTTCTCGGCCATCATCGGCCCCACGCTGGTGGGCATCACCTCTTCGCTGGCGTACGACGTCATCCACAGCGCCAATCCCGCCCTGTCGGCCGAGGCCGTGGAGGCACAGGCCGCGCCCTGGGGCGTGCTCAGCATTCTCATCGTCTTCCTCATCGGCGGCTTCACGTACTTTTTCGTGCTGCCGAAATATCTGAAAAAGGACTGATCCCATGCCCGAGGCATATACGCATATCCGCATCGCCCGGGCGGCCCAGCAGCGCGCCGCCCAGCCGGTGCCCAGCCAGAACGCTTTTGAAATGGGCGCCCAGGGGCCGGACCCTCTGTTCGCCTACAAGGTGCTTTCCCGCCACAAACCCTTTGACCTGGCGGGCCTGGGCGACCGCATGCACGAAGAGCAGTGCGGCGCCTTTCTGCGCAGTCTGGTGTTCCGGGCCTTCACATCGGCTCAGCGCAGCTATGTGATGGGTTTTCTCACCCATTACGCCGCCGACGCCACCCTGCATCCCTACGTGGCGGCGCAAACCGCGCCGGGCGGCGTGTTCGCCCGGCCCTACGGCCACGGCTTCTGCGAAGTGGCCATGGACAGCTGGTTCCATCAAACCGATCAGGGCAGCCCCGCCGTCCCGGCGGACACGGCGGCCCCGCCCCTGTACACGACCCAGCTGGCCGAAGTCACCGAGCTGCTGCACGCCTGCATTCTGGAGGTGTACGGGCAGGACATCACCCGGGAAGCGCTGGCCGATGCCTTTCACGACTTCCGCTGGCTGCACGGGCTGTTCTGTTCGCCCCGGGGCGGCCGGCGCGCGCTGGTCACCCTGGCGGAAACGCTGGTGCTGCACAAGCCCGGCTGGGGCCGTTCGCACATGACCCCGGCCAAACTCCCCCGGGACGGTTTTCCCGCCCGCTGGCACGACCCCTATACCGACCAGGACCGGGAGGAAGACCCGGCCCGGCTGGCCGACCGGGCCGCGAACCTGGCGGCCGAGTATCTGCGGGAGGCCAGCGGCTACTGGCAGGGCCTGGGCAACAAGGAGCGGCTGGCCAAAAAGCTGGGGGACCGCAGCTATACCACGGGCCTGCTGAGCCGGCTGGCCCCGGAGGCAGACGCCCATGAAGCCTGAAAAAACGCCCGAAAAACAAGCCGGGTCTCATTCCATGCTGGCCTTGGGCCTGTGTTTCGGGGTAGTGCTGGGCACGGCCTGGGACAATCTGGGCCTGGGCCTGTGCGTGGGTCTGCTGCTGGGCACCGCCCTGGATGGCTTTTGCAAATAAACCGCTGCAACAAACGAACATCCGCGCCCCCGGCTTGCCCTGCCGGGGGCGCTGTGTTATACTGAAAGAAATCTGTTTCATCAGGAGGGCGCTTCGCCGTGCATCGTCCCATCTAAAACCGGAATACGCCTGGTCCGGTCCCGCCGGGTGCGGGGCCGTGCTTTGCTGTATCTGCGTTTTGGAAAGGATGATTTTTTTATGCAACGTTCTCAACGGGGCGTGGCGGCGCTGTGCCTGACGGCATTTTTGCAGGGCATGGTGTTCTACGCGCCGGTAGCCGCATTGTACCGCACCCAGGCGGGCATCAGCCTGGGGCAGATCGCCCTCATCGAAAGCATCTCCTGGCTGGTGGTGCTGGCGCTGGAGATCCCCTGGGGCCTGTTCACGGCCCGGGTGGGGTACCGGGCGTCGCTGCTGGTGTGCTGCGGGCTGTACTTTGTCTCCAAGCTGGTGTTCTGGCGGGCGGATTCCTTCGGCGATTTTCTGGCCGAGCGCCTGCTGCTGTCCGCGGTGGTGGCCGGCCTGTCCGGCTGTGACAGCGCCTGCGTGTGCCTGTGCGCGGGCGGGCAATCCCAGCGGGCCCTGGGCTTTTACGAGGCCGCGGGCATCGCCGGGCTGCTGGCAGCCAGCGTGGTGTTCGCGCTGTTTTTGGGCCGGAACTACCGTCTGGCCGCGCTTTTGACCGCCGTCAGCTACGGGCTGGCCGCGCTGGCGGCACTGGCGCTGCCCGCTCTGCCCGCGCCGCCCCGGCAAAGCGCCCGCGCCCAGCTGGCGGCGCTGGCCGCGCAGCTGCGGGCCGCACCCCGGTTCGCGCTGTTTCTGGTGGCCGGGGGGCTGCTGGCCGAGGGGCGCCACTTTTCCACGGTGTTTTTCCGCCAGCTGCTCTGGGCGGAACGGCGCGTCGGGC
>CALXIP010000077.1 GCA_944388395.1 uncultured Ruthenibacterium sp. | reverse complement strand
ACATCCAAACCGGTTTCCTCGCTGAGGATTTTGTAAAAGATATCCTCCTGCAGATTGAGCTCCATGACTACACAGCCGGTGCCCATATCCAGAGAACGCAGATGCCCGCCCTTGATGTATTCGCATTGAACCGGATTTCCCGGCTGAATCGCATCCTTCATGATAGAGATTCCCTCTGCGTACTGCTGAACCGCTTTATAGACGGAATCCTGAAGCCAATGACCCGGCTCCAACGCTGTCACCCAACGGGGCATTGCAAACGCGATCTCTTTCATGGGAAACTCAAACAGCACCTGTTTCAAAATCTCCGTGATATCTTCCACTGTCAGATCCACACAGCTCACCGGCAAAACCGGGCGCCCGTATTTAGCGCTCATGGCTGCAGCCAAATCCATGCTTTCCGGTGATTCCGGAGCCACGCAGTTCAACAGGATCACATAGGGCTTTTGAATTGCATCCAGCTCTGCAATCACCCGCTGTTCCGCTTGCTCATATTCCGCTCTGGGAATATCGCTGATCGTTCCGTCTGTAGTAATCACCAGGCCGATGGTGGAATGCTCGCAAATTACCTTTCTCGTCCCTGTCTCCGCGGCCACATCAAAAGGTACTTCCTCTTCAAACCAGGGACTTTTTACCATGCGCGGCTTCTCATCTTCCTCATGGCCCATGGCGCCTGCAACCATATATCCTACACAATCGATCAAGCGGGTTCGGAAGGTCACGCCGTTGTCAAGGTCAATAGACACCGCCTGTTCCGGAACAAATTTGGGCTCGGTCGTCATAATCGTTCGGCCGGCTGCCGACTGAGGGAGTTCGTCTCTTGCCCGCTGCGCAAACGCGTCGTTTTGAATTTCCGGCAGCACCATCAACTCCATAAACCGTTTGATGAACGTGCTTTTACCGGTGCGCACGGGCCCCACCACACCAATGTAAATGTCTCCACCCGTCCGTTGAGCGATATCCATGTAAATATCCGAATGAAACATCTCCTTTTCCCCTCCTTACAGTGATGACGGGATCAGCAATTTGCAGGCCTCTGTCAATGGGCCATCCGATACTTGATTGGCCGTTGCAATTGCCTGTGGAGAAGCCGCATATCTCTTTGCAATGTCAAAGAGATCCTCTCCCGGCTGTGCAAAATAGATACGCAATGCAATGTCCCCGTCTTTTCGCTCTCTGGGGCCCGTAGAGCGCACGTCCTGCAGCACATCTGTTTTTCGGAACCCCGTCACCAATGCTTTCACATGGACCGCAGCATGTGCTTCTGTTTCTGTTCCGGCCTGGCGTGCTGTTGTATCCTGGGCAGAAAGTTCATATTGCACCATCATATTCTGTGAGTCTTCCGGATAGATTCCCGGAAGAAGTTCCTCGCAGATTTTGTCATAACAGTCCAGTTCACCCAAGGCATTTTTACACAGTAAATGCAGCATCGCCCGGCAGCGCAGCACACTGCCCGCATCCTGCTCCACAATGTCCAGAGAGAGTGGTGTTGCCCAGGCTTCCAGAACTTGGGCATGCTCATCCGGAAGTGCACCGGATGTTCCCAATTCAAAGGCGCTGTCGATTTCATCCAGAACAAACTCCATGGAACGTTCGCCTCTGTTCATTTCAATCTCATCCTGCGTGGAAAAAGCATCACAGACAGCAATCTGTTGAATCTCCCGATACACCCGCACCTGAACCAACGCCGTAATGGAAAGCAGGTTTTGTTCGGGTGACTCTTCCGGACCGGCAGTAATCGTACAGCCTGTGGGCTCCACTAATACGAAGGCCTTGCAGTTCTCACTTGCGCCATCCACATCCATCACCGTATTGAAGGGGGCCTGCTTTTTCTCATGAATGAATTCCGCCCCCGGAGCGGCTCGGTACACAATCTCCGTCGATAACGTTCCTTTCACGACCGCTTTTCCCGTCAGCAGCTTCACTTCGGAAATTTCGCTTTCGCACCGTGTGGAAAGAATCATCACAGGCATTTTTTCAAAAGAAATGTCTTCTTCTGCAGTAATCAGCTTTTCCTGAATTCCCACATTGGCAATCCCGGCCAGTTCGCAGGTTTTCTGCTCAATTCCGCCGCCTGCCAGTGCGGTAATGATCTCATTCTCTTCCTGTGCGCAGGCAGTGATATTTAATGCGTACGCGCCGCGCACATCCACGCGGCGTCCGCTGACAGCGCGACAATTCAGATATTCCGGTTCTCCTGAAATCTGAATGACAGGAGCAACATTGGCAGTTTCCCGCAGCTCCACCTGTTTTGTAAAGGGGATCTTCTGCTCTGTTTGACACAGCCCCTCTTCTCCATCGCCCTGATAGTATACAATACAGCGCAAATATCCTTCTGCCGTCAACCTGCCTGCCATTACCTGTTTTTGCAAAACAACCGGATACACAAAGCACTTCACAATTTTAAAGACCTGCGGCAGATAATCCGGGATCAAGATTTCCGTTTCCACCGGAAGTTCCAGCTTTGTCTCGCATATATTCTGCGAAGTCATCACAGTGTCTTGATACGCTTTCAACTCCATACGTCCTGTCGCCCCTTTCGCTGTTCTAGCTAATCTATATTCACGGACGTGCCACAATATGAAAAAAGAAATCCGGATATGCGATTTTACCTGCATACCCGGATTTCTCCATAGCAAACGATTGAATTTATTTCACTTTAAAAAGCGCCTTCAAAATACCCGCCAGACATTTGGGACTTTTCCACACAACTACTTTCATTGCCCAATTCCTCCCTCTGCAATGGATTATGCCATTCTATACAAATGCAGAGAAAAATGTTCCTCCTTTTACATATGGCAGAACATCAAATATAAAGAACCTTTTTTGAAAGAGATCATTGCTTTCTCGTCCACAAATTCGTTGCTGACTCCCACCGGAAAAGCATTGGTCAGCGTGGCATCGGTAAGTGGATACTTCAGTCCGCGCAGTGTAACACCGCCGGTCTCCTTTTCCGCCGTAAAGAGCGAAACATAGACGTCCTCTCTCTTTGCAAACTCATATGTTCCCGGAAGCAGAACTGTCACCTCTGTCGTCTCATCCACCAGAAATCCTTTTACACCGGATTGGGCCAAATAGAAAAGCGTTTGCAGGTTGGCCATCGTATGGTCAAATCTCCCGCCGATTCCGCCCAGAATCACCACTTCTTCAAAGCCGATCTCCAGCGCTTTGCGCACTGCATAATAGGTATCTGTATCGTCTTTCTCCGCCGGGAGACGTACTGTGCAAGCATCCAGTTCCGGTGCTGGCGCACTGTCATAATCTCCCAAAAGCAGGTCCGTCTTGACGCCCAAAGCCCGGGCACTCTCGTATCCTGCATCTGCGGCAATCACATAATCCGCATTGTCCCACCACTCATGCAGTGCAGCGGAAACCGGCAAGGCTGCAAAAATCACACAGCGTTTCATAAACATCCTCTCCTGAAAAAGCAGAGGTGAGCACCGCTCACCTCTGCCAGTCATCCCGTTGCTTCGCTTCCTGATAAAGCGCAACGTAACTCTCATAACGGGTTTTATCCAATTCGCCCTGCTCCAATGCACGGCGTACGGCACACCCTTTTTCAACCAGATGCGAACACCCTGTAAACTGGCATTCTCCAAAATAGCGGGCAATATCCGGAAATGCAAACTGCAGATTCTCTTTCGGAATCGCGGCAGCCCGCTCCATATCCAAGCTGGCAAATCCCGGCGTATCTGCCACCAGGCCATCACAACACTCGTAAAGCTGAACTTCCCGCGTCGTGTGACGCCCCCGACCGAGTTTCCGGCTGATTTCACCTGTTTCCAAAGAATGATCCGGCAAAAGTGCGCTGAGCAATGTAGACTTGCCTACCCCGGAATTGCCGCAAAACACACTGAGCTTTCCGGAAAGCATCTCTCGCAAAGTTTCCATTCCGGTTCCATCCATCGCATTGACGCACAAAACCGGAATTTGGGAATGTTCATAACAGCTTGCCAAACCGCTGGCACTCTCCAGATCCGATTTTGTAATCAAAAGAATCGGTTGCACATTCCGGTCCACTGCAATCGCAGTCAATTTGTCAATCACCAGTGTACTCGGCACCGGCTGCACCGTGCTGGCCACAATGAAAAACTGATCCACATTGGCAATCGGCGGTCTGACAAACACATTTTTTCGGGGCAAAATCTCTGAAATAACCCATGCGTCTGCCTGTTTTTCAAGGCGCACACAATCCCCTGCCACCGGGGTAATTTTTTTCTTGCGAAAAATTCCTTTGGGTTTGCACTCCACCACGCCTTCGCTGGTGTGAACATAATAAAAGCCGCCGATGCCTTTTACAATATAATTTTCTAAAATCATTCCGGTGCCTTTCTTGTCTGCAGGCATACATAACAGAACTGATAACCGTTTTCATCGGGCGGTGACCAGGAATGAACATGTCCGGTCTCTGTCACATCCGGCACTTCCGGCTCACCGGAAGAAACATAGAGCGTCACCGTGTCTCCAGCCTGCAAAAGAATTCCGGGCTGCGGTGACTGGCTCAGCACGGTTCCTTTCGGAGAAGAGCTGTCCCGTGTTACTACTTTGACCTTCAACTTCAGTGGAAGCAGAAGATTGTTTGCTTCCGACTGTGTTTTTCCGACGCAGTTCGGAACATTCGAACTCTTCGATTGATCCGCCTGGCTTACATAGAGGGAAACCGTTGTTCCTGTCTGCACCGTTTCGCCCGCCACCGGGTCGGTCCGCAGGACTGTATCCGGATCATCTTCTTCGCTTTCCTCATACCGAATCAAAACTTCGACGCCCAGCTCCTTCAATTTTTCCCGCGCCGTTTCCCGTTTCCATCCGGACACATCCGGAATTTCTACATATTCAGTACCCTTGCTTACACGCAAGGTAATCACCGAATTTTCTTTGACCTTTTTGGGCGGTTTCGGGGACTGATCGTAAATCACTCCCTCTTCCACCTCGGAATTATACTCTTCTTCAAACTGAAGCTTAAAACTGGCATAGGCAGGGTTGCTTTCCACTTCCTCACGTGTCATCTGCGTGAAATTGGGCAGCTCCACATCGTCGGCCGTCGTAAACAAAGGGTTACCGGAAAACAGGAAAAGCGCCGCGATTAAAAGGATGCTGCACAGTGTAAAGACCAGCGTAAACCAGCCCATATAAAACGCAAAATGGTGTTTTTTCTTCACGGCATCTTCGTCATCTTCACCGCACACCTGTTTCGAAGCCGGCTCTTGCAGTGTCTGTGAAGTCTTTTCCGGCTCAACAGACGGCTGCGGAACTTCATCGTCCACCTGCTCATTCTGCAGGGGCACAAATTCCTGCTCTGCCTCTTCCTCTGCCGTGTCCAAAGATTCGGCCGCTGTTTCTTCTGCAACCGGCATCTGCTCAACGACCGGCTCCTCTTCCGCTGGCTCCTCCGGCGCTTCCGTCGTCACCGGTTCCTCAGCAACTACGTCTTTCTCAGCCGCCGGTTCGCTCATACTCACAGAAGTATCTTCTGCTTGCTCCGCCTCCCTGTCCGGTTCAACCGGTACTGCCGGCTCTTTCTCCACTGGTTCCGGCACAACAGATTCGTCAGAAATCTCAATCGCTGCCTGTTCCAATTTTCGGGGGCGAGGCCGCGGTGCCTGATTGGTTTTCCGCGGCCGTCCCCCTTGTTTTCGCTGTTTCTTTCTTCTGGCTGGCGAAACAGATTTTTCCTTACCCTCTGCCGATCCGCTTTCTTCCCTGACAATTGGATCGTTGAAGATTTCCTTTTCATGTTCCATTACGAACGATATGACCTCCACTTTTCATTGATGCTTTTGGGCCGCACAATCAGCCTCCCGCACCTTCTGCCGGTGTGGATGAAGAAGGCGGCACAACCGTCGAACTGGAAGACGGAACATCGCCACCGGGAGTCGCACTGCCACCGTATGGGCCAACGACAACGTCGCCACCATTCTCGGTAAAGTCAACCGTGATGGTATCACTCCAGCCCGGAATGGGTCCTGTAATCACAAGCGTACGCACTCCGGAAGACGAGAACACAACGGCACTGCTGCCTGCTACGCCGCGGGTAGAATAAGCCGGCGCGCTCTGTCCGTCATCCAGCGTACATGTCCAGGTTCCGCCGTCATTGGTATCCAGGAACTGAAGCGTGATGGTGCGATTGCGATTCTGAATTCCGGTAGAAACCGTATAATGCACTGCCTTGTTCTTCTTCAGTGTTGAACCGGCTTCCGGCGTCTGCGAAATAATGGTTCCGGCCGGCGCTTCATTTTCCACTTCATTGGCGGTTCCCAACGTCAGGCCCGCGGCCTCAAGCGTTTTCTGAGCCGTTTCCACATCCATATTGAGAATGCTGGGGACCAGCGCGTCTGTATCCACGTGCTCACGGCTGACCACGACTTCGACCATCTGGCCGCTCTCATATTCGGTATTGGCCACCGGATCAGTATTCAGTACAATGCCCTCCGCAACATCGCTGCTCTCCTGCTTTTTCACCCGCACGCTAAATCCGGCCTCTTTCAAAGTCTTCTGTGCCTCTTCCTGCGTCATGCCGACTACATCCGGCACAGTCAGCATCTGCACGCCTTTGCTGACGCGCAGCGTAACCACAGAGTTCTCCTTGACCTTTTTGGGCGCCTTGGGCGACTGGTCGTAAACAATCCCCGCTTCCTTTTCGCTGTTATATTCCTCTTCCACTTCAAAACGGAAAGGATACTGACTATTATTTATGATGTCATCCACGTTCATATTCGTGAAGTTGGGCAAGTCCACATCATTATAGCGTGTAAAAAGCTGATTCGGCGCACTCTTGAAAATCACAATAACAAGAATGATCGCACCGATGGCAAATGCGGCCGCCACACCGGCCAAAATCGGAAGCGCCATCCGCCAATTTCCGCTGCCGGAAAGCGCACTGACAAAGCCGGCCTTTTTCGCCGGAGCTTTTCTCCGATTCGGTGTTCTGGCAGGTTGTTTTGAAGTCGTTTTACTCACCACTTTATCCACATAACGTGTCGGTTCCGGATCATTGAGATATTGGTATTCAAACTTCACGCTCGGGTTACGTTTGAATTCTTCCAAATCCGCCAGCATGGCGCGCGCCGAGGGATACCGATCCCGCGGGTCTTTGGCCATCGCGCGATTGGTAATTGCTTCCAGCGCCTCCGGCACTGCGGCATTCAACTGGCGCAAAGGCGTAGGCGTATCGGAAATTTGTTTGATTGCCACAGAAACAGGACTGTCCGAATCGAAGGGAAGCTTTCCGGACAGCATTTCGTACATCATAATGCCGACAGAATAAATATCCGCCTTGGCATCTGTGGTATCGCCGCGTGCCTGCTCCGGACTGATATAGTGGACCGAACCAATGGCTTTATCCGTCATGGTTTGGCTCTCGCTGCGTGAAAAGCGTGCGATTCCAAAATCCATCACTTTGATAGAGCCGTTGGAAAGGAGCATAATGTTCTGGGGCTTTACATCGCGGTGAACGATGCCCTTTTCATGGGCATGATGCAGTGCCAAAAGCACCTGCGTCACAAAATGCAGCGTTTCTTTATATGTGAGGGGCTGCGCGCGATACTCCATATATTCTTTCAGGGTGATTCCGTCGATGTACTCCATGACAATGTACTGCAAATTGCCCGTCATGTTTACATCGTACACCTTGACGATATTGGGATGATCCAACACAGAAATTGCTTTTGATTCATTTTTAAAACGACGAACAAGGTCTGTGTTCTCCAAAAATTCTTCCCGCAAAACCTTGATCGCTACTGTACGCCCTGTCTGCGTATCATGGCCTTTGTAAACATTGGCCATTCCGCCGGACCCCAACAGTTGTTCAATCAGATAACGGCCATCCAGCCGCTGGTTGATTAAATTATCCATATTATTTCTCCGCAGCCTCCACTTCTACAAGTAAAACCGTAATGTTGTCCAGTCCGCCCGCTTCCAGGGCGGCGTCCACCATACGATCTGCAGCAGTAAAGAAATCATCTTTTTCCAAGATGGACTCCATTTGATCAATCGTGACGAAATTACTCAGGCCGTCTGAGCACAGCAAAAGAATGTCACCCGGTCGAACCGGAATGGAATTACAATCCGTCAAGACCTCTGCCCCTACGCCCAGCGCTCTTGTGATCAGATTTTTGCGCGGATGGGTAGCAGCTTCCTGTTCCGTGATTGCCCCTTGCTCCACCAGCTCCTGCACCATGGAATGATCCCGCGTCAGCTGACTGAGTGTATGTCCATGATAAAGATACGCGCGTGAATCCCCGACATGTGCATAATACGCCATGCTCTTCTGGATAATGGCGCACACAGCTGTGGTACCCATTCCCCGCGTTGCAGGATTCTCCATCGCTTTTGTGTAAACAGCATCATTTGCTTCTTCCACAGCTGCGCACAAAAGCTCGTACGCGGACTCCTCATTGTGAACGCCCGGCACACCTTCCAGAAAAACCTCTTCCATTTTTGCCGTTGCCAGGTTGCTGGCCAGTCTGCCGCCACGCGCACCGCCCATCCCATCGCACACAACTGCCCACGCGGTATCATCCGGCAGGCGGCCGGCACGATAGCTGTCCTGGTTTTCCGCACGCTGGTTGCCAATATCCGTCTTCGCCACCAGCCTCATGTGGCTGTTCCCCCTTTTGCCTCACGCCGCAATTGTCCGCATGCTGCGCTGATATCTGACCCCAATCTCCGGCGAACCGTAGCATTTACACCCAGTTTTAAAAGCGTCTCCTGGAACCGTTTCACATTCGCTGCATCCGTCGCCGAATAGGGTGAGCCATCCACGGGGTTGATCGGGATCAGGTTCACATGAGCCCCCATTCCCCGAATCAGCCGTGCCAGTTCCCGCGCGGTGGCGTCGCTGTCGTTCACCCCGTGAACCATGGCATATTCAAAGCTGATTCGCCGGCCCGTCTCACGCTGGTACGCACGGCATGCATCAATCAACTGTTCCACCGGATACGCATCGTTCACCGGCATCATCGCACTTCGCATCTCATTGAGCGGGGCGTGCAAAGAAATGGAAAGCGTCAGCTGCAAATGTCTTTGCGCCAGCTTTTCAATCATCGGCACAAGGCCGCAGGTGGAAAGACTGATGTTCCGCATTCCAATATTGACGCCTTCCGGAGAGGAAATAATCGATAAAAAGTCCATGACGTTGTCAAAATTGTCGAGCGGTTCACCAATTCCCATCAGAACGATATGAGACACTCGCTGTCCCATGTCGGCCATGGCCGCATAAATTTCCCCTGCGATTTCCCCAGCCGTCAGATTTCGTACGCGTCCGCCCTGCGTAGATGCGCAAAAACGGCATCCCATACGGCATCCGACCTGTGAAGACACACAAACAGTATTGCCGTAAGAGTACTGCATCCATACCGTTTCAATGCAATTCCCGTCCGGCAGGCGAAACAGATATTTCACCGTACCATCCCGCGACTGCTGTCTCCGCTCAATGGAAAGCGTTTCGATCAGGCATTTTTCCTCAAGCTGTGCAAGAAACGTCTTGGGCTGGTCGGTCATCTCGGAAAAAGAATGCACGCCTCGCTGATGAAGCCAATGAAAAATCTGCTTTGCACGAAAAGCCGGCTGCCCTTGTTCTTTTACAAAAGAAGTTAACTGCTCCAGCGTGAATGAAGAAATCCTTATCTGACTCATTGTATCACAATCTCCATCAAGATTCTACCGAAAATCGCAAATTATCACCATTCAACGGGTTCTCTCCAAACATGCAACAAAAAAGCCGTCCGCTTCCTGCTCATATGGATAAAACGTCGTCATTCCACTATTTTCTTTCGAATACGGTACTTTTTTCACATAAAATTCAGAATTTTCTCGCAAAAACGCCTGCACTGTTTTTTCGTTTTCATCCGGATTTAAAGTGCAGGTAGAATATACAAGTCTGCCGCCGGGTTTTACATACTTTGCCGCCGTGCACAGAATCTCGCGCTGGATGCGCAAAAGTTCCGGAAGTCCTTTCAGGTCCTTGCAGCGTATATCCGGTTTTTTCGACAAAATCCCCAAACCGGAACAAGGCACATCGCACAGCACCGCATCTGCGTCACACAGCTTTTCATCAAATACAGCTGCATCCGCGCAGCGAACCTGCCCGCAGGTCACACCGCACCGCCGGAAGGCCTCTTCAATCAAGGACAGCCGATTCTCCGCCGCATCCCGGGCACAGAGCTGTCCCCGGTTTTCCATATACTGTGCCAGAGTCACACTCTTGCCGCCCGGCGCAGCACAGAGATCCAGCACTTTCTCTCCGGGTCTTGGAGATAAAGCGGCACAGGCGATCTGCGAGGCTTCTCCCTGCACATGAAACATTCCTCTTTGGAACGCCTCATCTGCGGCGAGATCCCCGTGAAAATCCACATAGAAGCATCCCGTCACCCGGCCTTCCCGCACGGAGATTCCCTTCTCCTGAAAGTACTTTCGCAAAATCTCCGGACTGGTTTTCAACGAATTCACCCGAATGCACAAATCCGGATGTGAAAAGCTGGCGCGCAGAATTTCTTCACAGCGATCAGGCAGTTTTTCCAAAAACAAAGCCGCTATTTCCGGGGAAACACTGTACACAACGCTCAACCGCTGTATTGGATCGGAAAAGGTTTCCTTCTCCAAATCAATTTCCGAAGCCCGGCGCAACACAGCATTGACCAATCCCGACGCACTGGTTTTCCGCATTCCTTTGGTCAGCAGCACCGATTCGTTAACTGCAGCATGAATCGGAACACCGTCCATCCACCGAATCTGATACAATCCTGCGCGCAAAATAGCCCGCACCACTGCGTCCAATTTGCGCAAAGGGCGGTTTAAACATTTCTGCAGTAAAAAATCAATGGTGAACTGCCGCTCTACCACACCGTAAAAGACAGCGGAAAGAAACGCTTTCTCCCGGGCAGAAAACTGGGGGTTTTTCTCCAGTACATTCTGCAGTACCAGATTGGAATAGCCCCCCTGCTCCTGCCGCAAAAGCGCATTAACGGCTGCGTAACGAACCTTATCCATGTTTCCCTGTCCTCATTCCAAAACGTCTCCCACGCTAAAGCGGCGCCCTGCGGCCCAGGCGTTGCCCGCCATGGGTTTACTGCCTTCCGGCACAACTTCCACCAGTTCCAGCGCGCCCTCTTTGCATGCAACAATCAGAGGATTCACCGACAAAATCTGTCCGGGAGCGCCGTTCTCCGAATGCCGTTTGGTGCGGCGCACCTTAATTTTTTTGCCATCGTATACAAAATACGCAATGGGCCACGGATTCAGCCCGCGGACAAGATTGTGAAGCTGCTGCGCCGGCTGCGCGAAATGGAACAAAGCCATCTCTTTGGACAGCGGTGGCGCCAAGGTTGCCTGATCGTGCTGCTGCGGAACAGGAACGACCTCTCCCGCGGCAATGCGGCGGATTGCGGTGCACAACAGGGCAGCGCCTGCGCCGGATACTTCTTCAAACAGCTCTCCGCTGGTCATATCCTCCGGAATGGCAACCTTCTGCACAAAAAGGATGTCTCCTGTGTCCAGCCCTTCATCCAGCTGCATGATGGTGACGCCTGTTTCTTTCTCGCCGTGAATAACCGCCCATTGCACCGGAGCCGCCCCGCGATATTTGGGCAAAAGCGACACATGCAAATTGATTGCGCCGTACCGGGGAATTTCCAAAATTTCCGGCGGCAAAATACGCCCATAGGCCACCACGACAATCAAATCCGGTGCCAGCTGGCGAACCTGTTCCACAGCCTGCGGCGTGCGCAGCGTTTTAGGCTGAAAAACATCGATCCCGTGCGCCTGCGCAACCTGCTTCACCGGAGGAGCCGTCAGAATCTGCTTGCGCCCCACGGGCTTGTCCTCACGGGTAAACACCCCGCAAACCTTATACTCTTCAGGAAGAGTCTCCAGCATCGTACGCAAACTCTGCGCTGCGATGTCCGGCGTTCCCATGAACAGAATTCTCATGATTTATTCCTCTTCTTCGATCTCGTCTTCTTCCAGATCTTCATAGAAATACTCTGCGCGGTCCAAAATGGTAACCCCGTTTAAGTGGTCGTTTTCGTGGCAAATGCAGCGTGCCAGCATTCCTTCTGCCTCAATTTCAAAAGGATTGCCATTTCGGTCAAAGGCACGCGCCTTCACTTTGGCCGGCCGACGTACCGCACCGTTGCGTCCCGGGAAGGAAAGGCATCCCTCATACTGCATAATCTCGCCTTCCGTCGAAAGGATTTCCGGGTTGATAAACTCCAGATACTTTGTCTCGTACCCCTCCGGACGCTCGCCGTCTTCCGGCAAATCCCGTTCGTCAATGCTGATAAAAATCCGCCGCATGACGCCAACCTGAGGTCCCGCCAATCCATATCCGTTAGCATCCGCCAGTGTTTCCCGCATGTCATCCAGCAGCTGCGCCAAACGGTCATCAAAAGCCGTTACAGGGCGGCACTTCTTTTTTAAAATCGGATCTCCATCCTGCACAATCGTTCTCAAAGCAATCTTATAAACCTCCCAATCAAATATCCGCATCGGAATAAAAATCAAGATAAACCGAAGCCTGCGATGCAAGTCCCTTTTCATTGTATGCGTCCAGCACTGCACGCATCAGTTTTCGAAAAGCCGTATCGTTGCGGCATTTCAACGTTAATTTATATCGATAATGGTGATTGACCATCGCCACGTTCATGGGCGCAGGCCCCAGTACCCGCAGCGGGACGTTCGTCATGCGCTGGGCATTTTTCTGTACCAGCTGCGCGAATTCGTAAGCGGCGCGCATCACCTTCTCATCCTCAGTCCCGCTGAATCCCACCATGCAAATGGCACAAAAAGGCGGGTAAAGATTCAATTTGCGAAACTGAATTTCCTGGTCATAAAACGAACGGTAATCCTGGCAGGCCGCCAGCTTCAGCACCGGATGCTGCGGATCTACTGTTTGAATCAACGCGCGGCCCGGACGATCGGACCGCCCACCGCGTCCAACCACCTGCGTGATCAGACTGAACACATTTTCAAACGCGCGAAATCCCTGCGCAAACAGCAACTGATCAATGCCGAGAACCCCGACCAGCGTTACCTTTTCAAAATCCAAGCCCTTGGCTACCATTTGCGTACCGAGCATAATGTCGTATTCGCCGTTTGCAAAACGGCGAAGCATGGTCTCGTGAGCATTCTTTCCGGACGTGGAATCCAAATCCATACGCAGGACGCGCGCCCCGGGGAAGCGTTCTTTTAACTCCTCTTCCACACGCTGTGTTCCAAATCCGGTATACTTCATTTTTCCGCCACAGGTCGGGCAGATTTCCGGCACCGGTGAAATGCTCTTTCCGCAGTAATGACACAGCAATTTATGATCTGCTTTATGATACACCATCGGGACACTGCATGCATCGCACTTGATCACTTCGCCGCATGCGGTACACATTCCCACTGTTTTATAACCGCGCCGATTCAATAGTAAAATACTTTGTTCTCCGCAATCCAGATTGCGCTGCAGCTCCTGTGCCAAGCGGTTGCTGATCGCACCGGAATTCCCCTGCGCCAGCTCTTCCCGCATGTCCACCATGGCCACATCCGGCAACGGCATTCTATTGTACCGTTCGGTCAGTTCCACCAAATGATACCGGCCGGCACAGGCTGCATGATAACTCTCAATCGACGGTGTTGCGCTGGCAAGCAGCAACAAAGCACGATGTGTTACTGCGCGGCGCTTGGCAATGTCGTGTGCCAAAAAGCGCGGAGCATTTTCCGAATGGTATGTGTGCTCCTGCTCTTCATCGATGATAATGACACCAATCCGTGAAAGCGGTGCAAAAATCGCACTGCGGGTCCCCACCACAATATCCGCGCCGCCCGTTTGAATCTCCCGCCATTGAAGAAGGCGCTCTGTGTTGGAAAGCGCAGAATGCTGAACCGCCACCCGGCTGCCAAAGGCCGTTTTTAAGCGATAAATCATCTGCGGCGTCAGCGATATCTCCGGCACAAGCACCAATGCCTGTTTTCCCTGCGCGATTGCCTTTTCGATCAATTTCAAAAATACAAGCGTTTTTCCGCTGGAGGTGACCCCATGCAACAGAGCGGCATGAGGATTTTCGTCATCCATGAAAGAAGCCAGCTGAACAAAAGCCTTTTGCTGGGCCGGACTCAGCGCAGGCGTTTCTCCAGACGCGGTGTAATGTTCATACAGAGAAAGCGTACGATCACGCTGGGTGCAGATCAGAGTTCCCTGCGCACACATACGATCCAAAACATTTTTGCTGATTCCGATTTCCAGCAGCTGCGTCTGCGTCAAGGGCCCTTGCTCCAAAGCATCCCACACCGCACGCTGTTTTGAAGTCCATTTGGACGGAACGGCTCCACGCTGGTATACATTTTCTGTATGCCGAACAATTTGCTTTTGAAGCCGCGGTTTTCCCCCTTCATTTACCGCTTTATACTGCGCGCCATAGGGGATCACCGCTTTTACCGCTTCGTAATATGTGCAAAAGGTCTTTTCTCTCAACTCATGCACCAGTTCCAAAAGTTCCGGAGAAAGACGCGCTTCTTCGGGGGCAACATCGTAAATTGCTTTCAGTCGCTTGTCCGGCTGTTCCTGGCAATCCACTGCCAGAACAACACCCATCCTTGCTTTGGCGCTGCCGCGTCCGAACGGAACAAGGACCATACTGCCGATCTGAACACGCTCAGACAAAACATCCGGCACCAGATAGGTATAAAGTTTGTCAAAATGAATGGTAGCTCCCGCCACCGCTACCTGTGCCGTGATTGCCAAAAGCTCCGCTCCTTATCTGTTCATTCTTCCAATCGCTTGCGCAAAATGGAATAAACTTTCTCAGCACAACGGTCCACGTCATCGTTGACGACCGAAAAATCATACTGTGCTTTGCGTTCAATCTCTTCCTGCGCTCTTGCAAGCCGCTTTTGAATGACATCTTCCGGCTCTGTTCCACGGCCGTGGAGACGTCGGCTCAACTCTTCCAGGCTGGGCGGCATAATAAACACCAGCGTGGAATCCGGATACAACTTCTTAATATTGGCTGCACCGATTACTTCAATCACCAACACCACGGGAATTCCCGCGTCCAGCCGCCGATCGACTTCGGATTTCGGCGTGCCATAATACCGATCACAGTAATGCACATACTCCAGCATTTCGCCGCGCTCGATCTTCTGTTCAAACGCCTCATTGGTCATGAAATAATAATCAATTCCCTCTTTTTCACCATTGCGAGGTGCACGGGTTGTAGCAGAAACCGACAACTCGATTTCCGGATACTTTTCCATCATGCGGCGAACGACTGTGTCTTTTCCCGCGCCCGAAGGACCGGAGACAACCAGCAGATGACGCTCCTTATTCATCTTCCAATTCCTCCTCATCTTCGGATGTATCTGTGAAGCGATTTGCCACCGTCTCGGGCTGAATTGCCGACAAAACCACATGATCCGAATCCGTTATGATTACCGCACGAGTCCGGCGTCCATAGGTCGCATCGATCAGTGTTCCTTTGTCTCGGGCCTCCTGCACAATCCGCTTAATCGGTGCAGACTCCGGACTGACGATTGCTACCAAGCGGTTCGCACTTACCATATTGCCAAATCCTATATTGATCAGCTTCATAAAAGTGTTCCCTCTCCTATCCTAAATCGTACGTCATTCAATATTTTGAATCTGTTCCCGGATCTTCTCGATTTCACCCTTCATATCGACTACCATGCGGGTAATTTCCAGTTCGTTGCATTTGGAACCAATGGTATTTGTCTCGCGGTTCAGCTCCTGTGTCAAGAAATCCAATTTTTTTCCGATGGGAGAATTCATCTCCAAAAAATCTCTGTACTGCGCAATGTGACTGTGCAAACGAACCGTTTCCTCATCCACGGCCGTCTTGTCCGCAAAAATAGCGGCCTCCGTCAAAAGACGAGCTTCATCAATGTTCCGGTCTTCCAGAATAGTCTGCAGCTTTGTATAAAGCTTTTCGGTATAGCGCGATACTCGGCCCGCGCTGTTTTCTTCAATAGCCGACACTGTTTTTTCCAGAAATGCCAAACGGCCAAGGATATCCTCTTTGAGCTTTGCTCCCTCCACGCCGCGCATCTCCACAAAGTTGGCCAGAGCTTTCTGTGCCACCGTCTGAACATCCTGCCAAATCTGTTCCTCATCCTGCGGAGCCTTCTTGGCAGTAAACACATCCGGGAGACGAATCAAAGATGATGCTTTCAAATCATTCGCAATGTTCAGTTCCGCGCACAACTCATTCAGCGCATTGGAATATTGGCGCGCCAATTCCACGTTTGGAACGATTTCCGTATCAACCGTTTCCAAATTCTGCACCGTCAGGCCCAATTCAACCTTTCCTCGGGAAATATCGGCCGAAAGAAGTTTTTTCAGCCGATCATCCAGAAAGGCATAGCTGCGCGGCATCCGCGAAGAATATTCGAAAAAGCGCGAATTCACACTTTTGATTTCCACCGTGATATCGCGGCCATGCAATACTTCCTCCGCACGGCCGTATCCCGTCATGCTTAAAATCATATTCCTTTCCTCTTTCACCAAATAATAGTTAGGCTTATTGTACACTTTTTCCAGATTATTTGCAAGAAAAAGGGAGTGTGGCCACTCCCTGAATCTCCTTTATTTTATGTCTCAAAATTGTTTTAAAAAAGAAACAAGCGCACTCCTGTACAAGGGGAATCTGCTCTCCGGGCACAATTTGCCTGCTGCCCACAGCGCAAGCAATTCCTCCCAGTCTACAAGAATCGCCTGTACGGTCTCCTGTTCATCCAGCACCACCTGAGGAAGAGCAAAATTCATGCGAACCGCATACGTGTCCACAAAACGATCTTTCAGTCGGATACTGTGTATCAGATACATGTTTTCCGGATCCGCCCTCAGCCCGGTTTCTTCTCGCAGCTCCCGAACAGCACCACACAGACTGCTCTCTCCCGCCTGAATTGCGCCGCCTGTACATTCCCACATCAATCCTTTCGGCTTAGAAGGATGCCTCTGTGTCAGCAGCACTTTGTTTTCGAAGTTGACCGTCCACACATCTCCCACCAGATGATAGTCCCCCGGTGCCAGCGGCTCTCCCCGAACGTGCGTTCGACCTGTAGGAGCGCGGTTCACATCATACACATCCCAAAGCTCTGCCATACCCGTCCCTCCGTTCTGTAAAAAAAGGAGGTTCCGCGCAAACGCGCAGAACCTCCCTGATATTTACTCCCAATTTTTCAAAAAAACAAACAGCATATTTCTCCACCTCAAAACAACAGACTGCTTTTCGAATGGAACACAAATTTCACTTGTTCTTTTAACATATTTTACCATATGCAGCTGTGTTTGTAAACTCCCCGACTCATTCGTCGAAAGAATCATCTTCATCCGTCATAAACTCACGACTCGTCACGCGTTTTTCCATTCGCTCTTTTTCAATCATACCCGAAAGCATTTCTTTCACATGCATTGCGTCCCGAATCCAGCAAATATCAAATTCCGGAGTAGACTTGTCAGCCGAACAGCAATGGATTGTTCCCAAGCCGAACATTCTCTCCCATAAAGAGCGTCTTAAAGTTATATCCATAATGCGATACAGTCGAATTTCTTCTTCCTTGGTATTCAAAATTCCCGACTGGATTAAGAGTTTTTCGGGTGTTAAAGAATATTTGGTAAAAGTCCACGGCAAACCGAAAACAATTCGTTTTCGATCGCTCCAGACGATGTTTCTCTTTATATCCATGTTTGTTCCGCCTCCTTTGCCCTTATTGTATCAATCCGCACTTTTGAAATCAATAAACAAACCGTAAACATCTCTCTAAAAACCAAAAGGTCCGTGCAGAGCGAATCTCTGCACGGACCTTCTTCAACCATTTTTAAACCGGATGAGATTTACCGGCAAAATCCACATGATCGCCGTCAACACCCATCAGTTTGTTGTTGCGCTTTTCGAAGAACTTCGGCGCAACCTGCGGGAACATAGCGTAAGTCAGAACGTCCTCTTCCTGACGCACCCACTTGGCAGCTTCTGCTTTCAGCTTCTCCATCTCAGGCTCCAGCGTATCCGCGAAGCGGCAGGTGATGGGCTGCTCGTCACCCAGAATACGTTTGGTGAACTCGGGGCTGATGGGAGCCGGGGTCTTGCCGTAATCGCCATGAACCAGTCCCTTGAACTCCTTGGTGACCATCTTATAGCGCTCGCCCAGGATGACATTGAAGACAGCCTGCGTACCTACGATCTGGCTGGTCGGAGTAACCAGAGGAGGATAGCCGGAGTCCTCACGTACACGGGGAACTTCTGCCAGAACCTCTTCCAGCTTGTCCTCTTTGCCGGCGTCCTTCAGCTGTTTGAGCAGGTTGGAAAGCATACCGCCCGGAACCTGATACAGCAGCGTATTCGCGTCAACGCCCAGCATCTTCGGATTCAGCTGGCCGGAAGCCAAGTATTTCTCACGCAGTTTTGCGAAGTGCGCACGAACCACGTTCAGTTTCTTCATATCGAGACCCGTGTCGTACTCGGTTCCCTGCAGCGCAGCCACCAGGCTTTCCGTCGGCATATGAGAAGTACCCAGAGCCAGCGGGCTGATAACGGTATCCACAATGTCAGCGCCAGCTTCAATGCCCTTCAAGATGGACATGGAAGCCAGACCGGAAGTATAGTGGGAGTGAATGTCCACAGGAATCTTAACGGTCTTTTTCAAAGCAGCAACCAGATCGCTGCACGCATACGGAGTCAGCAGGCCAGCCATGTCCTTAATGCAAATGCTGTCAGCGCCCATGCTCTCCAGAGTCTTGGCGTAATTTGCAAAGTACTCATTGTTGTGCACCGGGCTCAGCGTGTAGCTGATGCAAGCCTGAACATGTGCTTTCTCTTTTTTGGAAGCTTTGATGGCAGTCTCCAAGTTGCGGGGATCGTTCAGCGCGTCAAAGATACGCAGAATATCGATACCATTCGCAACAGACTTCTGAACAAAATACTCCACCGCGTCATCCGCATACGGACGATAACCCAGCATGTTCTGGCCGCGGAACAGCATCTGCAGATTGGTCTTCGGGCACTCACGACGGATCGTGCGCAGGCGCTCCCAAGGATCTTCGTCCAGGAAACGAATGCAGGAGTCGAACGTCGCACCGCCCCAGCACTCCAAAGAATAGTAGCCAATCTCATCCATCGTAGACAGGATGGGAAGCATCTCATCCAGTGTCATACGGGTCGCGATCAGGCTCTGATGCGCATCACGCAGTACGCATTCTGTTATTTTGATTTTCTTAGCCAAAATGTTTCACCCCGTTCTCAATTAGTTGAGAGATACCAGCACGTCGCCAACGTTGACAACGTCGCCCTTGCTGCAGTTGACAGAAGCAACCGTACCATCCTGCGGAGCAACGATCTCGTTCTCCATCTTCATAGCTTCCAGGATGCACAGCACGTCGCCAGCTTTCACAGAAGCGCCATTGGAAACCTTCACGTCCAAGATGTTGCCGGGCATGGGAGCGGTGACGGTGATGGCACCAGCAGCAGCGGGAGCAGCTTTCGGCGCGGGAGCAGGAGCAGCAGCGGGAGCTGCGGGTGCAGGAGCAGCGGGAGCTGCAGCGGCGGGGGCGGGCGCAGCAACAGGAGCGCCGCCGGCGGTTTCTTCGACAGTAACACTATAAGCAGTGCCGTTCACGGTTACATTAAAAGTTTTCATGTTGGAGTTCCTCCCAATTTATGATGTCTTTAGATTCTTACCGATTACAGAGACATATTGCCGTGTTTTTTCGGCATACGCTGTGTACGCTTGGTAGACAGCATGTCCAGAGCGCTGATCAACGTTGCACGCACCGAAGCGGCATCCACAGCGAAATCAGCCAGGCCGGCTTCCACCGCACAAGCAGCACTGCACTCTTCAGCAGCATATTTGGCCGCCAGTTTCTGAGTGTCGCCTGCGATGTTGCTGCCTTTTTCCAGTTCCTCTTTGTACAGAACAGTAACTGCCGTTTTCGGATCCAGCGGAGCAATGGTGCAGCCTTCAACCGCAATGGTCAAATCGGCATTTGCCAGCGCCGTATACGCAGTGCCCACCGCTTTACCAGTCACAACCGCTACCTTTGCTGTGGTCGCATCCGCATAAGTACCGGTCAAACGCGCAGCCTCACGCAGACCGCCCGCCTCTTCGTCAGAAGAACTGGCCACAAAGCCGTCGGTATTGACGACCGTGACAACCGGAACACTGAACGCATCGCACAGACGAACAAAACGCGCAGTTTTGGAAACGCACTCGCGGCACAGAGTTCCCTCGGTTGCCACAATGCCGACTACGCTTCCGCCGACCGTTGCCAGAGCGGTGAACACATGCTTGCCAAAGCCGGCATACAACTCCACTGCACTGTCCGCATCAACCAATGCCTTAACGGCATCAGCAGCAGTATATTTCGCCAGGTTCAAAACACCTGCAGGCGCAGCCGCCTCGAAAACCGCAGCTCCCGCCAGGTTATTGGCCGGCAGCAAAGCCACCAGCTCAGCCGCTTTTACAGCCGCTGCTTCCGCGTTGTCGACCACGATGGTCGCAACACCCGCTTTTGCAGCGTATTCAGCGGAACCAGCGTTCTCAACCTTATCTCCAGCAGCAGCACTGGTGAACGGAGCGGTCAGGAACAGTTCGCCTTCCTTGCTCATCACGCAGATGTCCGCACCGGCCGCAGCCAGCGCACTACCGGCACCGCAAACGCCGGTCACGACCGCGATCTGAGGCACGACGCCGGACAGTTTGGCAACAGCCGCAGCAACATTCGCGCTTCCCGACAAAGCTGCCAGTCCCTCTTCCAATTTTGCACCAATGGAGTTGTAGAAAGTAACGACCGGATTGCCGGTTTTACCCGCCATGTCCAGAACCTTTACCACTTTCTCCGTATCTTTCGCGGACACTGCCGCACCATTTTGGCATACAGCGTACACGGGCGTGCCGTTTGCGCTGCCGAAAGCAGCCGTCACAGCGCCGTTTGCATCTGCATACAGCGTCTGATAGGCACCTTCATCAAAAAATTTAGCAAGGACTTCCTTGCCGGATGTTGCTTTTG
>CALXIP010000076.1 GCA_944388395.1 uncultured Ruthenibacterium sp. | reverse complement strand
ATCTTATCATATTCTGGGGCTTGTGTCAATACCGAAATTTTTGTGAAATCTATTTTTTCTACATGGTTTTTTCATCTCTGAAGCATACACTAAATAAAAGCCGTTTTTTAACTGCACAAACAGGAGTTTTTTCATGGATCTCACTTTTCTCTTTCTTGTCCTTGGCATTCTTGCCGCTGCTGCAACGCTGGTGGCCTACGCCTGCATTGTGGTGGGCGCACGCAGCGAACAGCCGCCTGACAGCTCCTTCTTTGCCAAAGACAACCGTCACAAACAATAAAAAAACACTTACACCCGTGTACGCTTATCCACCGGCGTGGAGAGAATGATCTGGCTGCTGGTCTGCCCCAGTTTCTGAAACCGGTTGATGAGATGCTCCAGCGCCGCAATGCCCGAGCAATGCACCTTCACGATAAAGCTGTGCGCCCCCGTGACGTGGAAACACTGCTGCACCCCTTCCTGCATCTCCGCCATGTTTAAAAAACGGTCCCGGTCTGACGGGGACACGGAAATGCTGATGAGCGCGTCAATGGCGTTTTTGTCCGGCTTTTCGCCCAACACCACCGTATAGCCTTCGATGACGCCCCCTGCTTCCATACGGCGAATGCGCTCGCTGACAGCCGGGCTGGTGAGCGCCACCCGCTGAGCGATGTTCTTCACGGTCATGCGGCCGTCCTCTTCCAGCAAACGCAAAATTTTGCGGTCCAACTCATCCATTGATTTTCCCTCGCATACAACTTTCTAATGTTTTTAAGTTCAAATCACCGTTCAATTTTTTAAATAAGAATTAACTGAAAACCTTTCCCCTTTTCTTTATTATATTATCCTAAACCTGGTTTGTAAACAACAAAATAAAGCATTTTCAGGGGTATTGGTTTGACAAAATAAGCAAATTCGGTAAAATGATAACTGCAATAAAGATTTCACCTAAATTTATTTATACTTTCCCACCCCTCTATGCAAAAGGAGCCGCTGCAAAGCGGCTCCTTTTGCTTTACGCGTTTTTCTCCTGCAGATCGGGCGGGTTTGCGGGGGCTGCAGCGAAGGAAAGCGTCACCGTAAAGGCATCGCCCCGGATGGAAACCTTCAGCCGGCCGCCGAAGCTGTTCATAAAGCTTTCGGCAATGGACAGGCCCAAACCGCTGCCCTCGGTGGTGCGCGCCTTATCCCCCCGGACAAACCGCTGAAGGATCTCCTCTTCGGTAAAATCCATCTCATAGCCCGCGGTATTGGTCAGCGACAGGCACACCTGATCGGGGCGGGATTCCACCTCCAGATAAATGCGGGTCCCCTGCAGCGAATAGCGCAGGGCATTGTCCAGAATGTTCTGCAGCACCCGGTACAGCCGCCGGTTCTCGGCAAAGACCCAGGCGCTTTCCGGCAGCGTGGGACGCACGGGAATGCCCGCTTTTTCCACCGCGTCGCCCATATCCGCCAGCGTCTGATGCACGGCCATGACCAGGTCCAGCGGCTCCAGAATCACGGTTTCTTCGCCGCTGGTGGCTTTGGACAGGGTGAACAGGTCATTGACCGTATGGCTCAGCCGCTCGGATTTTCTGCGCAGGATCTTCACATAATCCGCGGCCTCGGCAGGCAGGTCCTGCTTTTCCAGCAGATCCAGATAGCCGATGATGCTGGTGAGGGGCGTTTTCAGGTCATGCGACACATTGGTGATGAGCTCCACTTTCATGCGCTCGCTTTTCAGGGCGCTGGCCAGGCTTTGCTTGACGCCCTCGTCCAGGCGGGCAATTTGAAGAGAGGTTTTATGCAGCGGGCTCTCCTCAGGCAGCGTGGGGCGAGTCTCCTGCCCCGACGCCGCGGCCTCCACCTGATCGGTGAGCGCATCCAGCGCACGGCCGTCCCGCGCCTGCATGACCAGCAGATACAGCATACCCGCCACGCACACCATGCCCAGCAGCAGGGCCGTGGCCAAAATCAACAGGCGGGCCCCAAAGAACACATACAAAAACAGACACAGAAGGACGCACAGCGTCATGCAGGACATTCCCGTCCACAGAATGCGGCTGACCGCCTGACGGCCCACCCGGCCGGAAACGCGCCAGGTTTCGCCCCGGCACAGCCAGGCGATGCCCCGGCAGATGTGGTGCAGGATGCTGTCGGCCCACAGACGGCCCGCTTTGGCCTTGCGGGCCAGGCTCAGCAGCAGCGCCAGCCCCACCAGGCCGATGGCCAAATCAATGGCCATCAACGCGTACGCCTGATCGCCGCGCAGGCTGTCGGACGTGACCAGCAGCGCCATCATCAGCAGCACAGCCAGGATGGCCTCGACCCCCAGCAGGATCTCGGTGGGCCAGCGGTCCACAAACAGCAGGTGCAGTTCGTTGTCCTGCCCGGTGCGGCCTGCCACGGCCAGCAGGTACACCACCAGAAGGCCGATGGCGGCCATCACAAACCAGAAGCTTTGCTGCCACTGCTGAACAAAGGCATAATCCCGGTCGTATTCCTCTTCCATCTGCTGCATATAGTCTTCGTCCATCACAAGGATGAGCTCGTCGGCATTGCTCCAGCTGCTTATTCCGTACCACATCCGCCGCGTCTCCTCGGAGGTGCCGTCCGGAACGATGAGTTCATTCTCCGTATAACGATAGACCCAGTCGCCCCCGGCCCGGGCAATCTGTTCCAGGTCCCGGTCGCTGTTGGTCCAGACATCCTCTCCGGCGCGGATCAGATACTCGTAATGGATCTCGCCGTACACACGCCCCTCCTGGGTTACCACAGCACAGTCGTTGAGTGCCGACGCCACCAGATTGGTGTACCGGGTGGAATCGGTAAACTGCGGCTGGGTCGTATACACGTCACTCAGATCGATGCGCCGGACAGTCATGCCCAGACCCGCCAGCGCCACCAGCGCCGTGAGCACAAAGGCCAGAAACTTCAAAACCGGGCTGCGGCTAAATTTTTTCCATTTTGTAACCAAGGCCCCACACCACCTTCAAATAATTTGGATTTTTGGGATCGATCTCGATCTTTTCCCGGATGCGGCGGATGTGCACCATGACCGTATTTTCCACGCCGAAGCCCGGCTCGTTCCAGACGTGCTCGTAAATTTCCGACGCGCTGA
Organism: uncultured Ruthenibacterium sp.; assembly: GCA_944388395.1. Classification (GTDB taxonomy): domain Bacteria; phylum Bacillota; class Clostridia; order Oscillospirales; family Ruminococcaceae; genus Ruthenibacterium; species Ruthenibacterium komagatae. Next base: position 19,352 of record CALXIP010000076.1, on the reverse strand, counting down.
ACACGTGACCCGGATTTTCCATGAGAAACTGAACAATGCGGTATTCGGTGGCGGTCAGGCGCACCGGTTCGCCGTCCACCTCCAGAATTTTGGCCTGGGTGTCCAGGGCGAGGCCGCCCAGCTGGATCACGCCCGGCCGGGCGGGGGCGCCCGCCACCGTGCCCAGCGTCATGTAACGGCGCAGAAGTGCCTTGACCCGGGCGGCCAGTTCCATGGGATTGTAGGGTTTTGTCATGTAGTCGTCGGCACCGATGGACAAGCCGGCAATTTTGTCCGCGTCCTCGGTTTTGGCGCTGAGCAGCAGAATGGGCACGTTTTTCTCGCGCCGGACCTGCATGGTGGCGGACAGGCCGTCCATCCGGGGCATCATCACATCCAGGATGATGAGATGCACGGTCTGCTCGTGCAGGATCTCCAGCGCCTCCAGCCCGTCGTAGGCCCGCAGGACCCGATGGCCGTCCAGCTCCAGCAATTTGGCAATGGCCCCCACAATCTCCCGGTCGTCGTCCACGACCAGAATGGTCGCCTGTTCCATGATGCACCGCTCCTTCCGATGGTTTCAGGATACCTCATCTTTTTTACGCTGAGGGCAGGGAAAAACTTACGATTTTCTTAAAACAGCACAGAAAAAGCCCCGCATGGAATCCATGCGGGGCCATGGGGTCATTCCACAGGGTCTTCGGGCAGCTGGCTCTGGGCCACCGAGGAATCGGTGGGCAGGCTGTTGGCCAGATCGTCCATGACTTCCTGCGGCGCGGTCACCACAGATTCCGCCGCGACGGAAGAGCTGGAAGCAGTTTCCGGCTTCATCTCGCTGGCCACGATGGCCGACAGATAATATTCACCGTCGATTTTGGTGAAAATATAGTCCTGATACTTGGTGGGGGTGATGTCCATATTGGAGCTGAATTCGCCGCCCGCGCTGAAGGGAGACAGATATCCCACCGTGACGCGCTTGGTATCGCCCTCGCGCTTGATGCGCTCCACCTTGGGGAAATAGTCGTTGACCGCGCTGGTGACCGGCAGCAGATAGGCCTGCTTTTCGGCCACATACTCAAAGGTCATGCCGTGGTCCTCAAAGGTCTCGTAGGTGAACTTGAAGTCCGGGCCGTACAGTTCGGCGGCGGCCTTGTCGATGTCGATGGTGGGCAGGTACATGGCGCCCGTCTCGTCGTGTTCATAGCTGCTGGAATCGCCGATGCAGCTCCAGATCAGCGCGTTGAGCAGTGTGTTCTTGTTGGCTTCGTCCAGGCTGTCGAAGGGGGTGGGGTCCAGGGCCACCAGGTTGCGCAGCCGCAGCTCGTAGGCCTCTTTCTCCTCGGTGTCGTCAAACAGCGCCGCGCCCAGCTGAATGCCGCCGGACACCACGCTGAACAGGCCGATGACCACCAGAACGCAGACCACCGCGCCCAGCAGCTGCCGCAGACGGCGGCGCCGGCGCAGCGCGCTCAGCTCTTTGCCTTCAGGTTGTGTTGCCATAATGTTTCTCCTTCCGGGCTCAGCGCACCTGGCCGTCGCCCTCAATGATGTATTTGTAGCTGGTCAGCTCACACAGGCCCATGGGGCCGCGGGCGCCCAGCTTCTGGGTGGAAATGCCCATCTCGCAGCCAAGGCCGAACTCGCCGCCGTCAGTGAAGCGGGTGGAGGCATTGACGTACACCGCGGCCGAATCCACCCCGGCGCAGAAGGCGTCGGCAGCGGCGCGGTCCTGCGTGACGATGGCCTCGCTGTGGCCGGTGGAATGCGCGGCGATGTGCGCCACCGCCTCCTCCACGCTGCCCACCACTTTGACGGCCAGAATGTAGTCCAGGAACTCGGTGTCAAAGTCCCGCTCGCCCGCGGGCGTGCCGGGGATGATGGCCGCCGCTTCCGGGCACAGGCGAAGCTCCACATGCTTTTCGTCCAGCGCCTGTTTCAGACGCGGCAGGAACACGGGCGCCACGTCCCGGTGCACCAGGCACACCTCTTCGGCGTTGCACACCGAGGGACGGCTGGTCTTGGCGTTGTACACGATGGCCACGGCCTTGTCCAGGTCGGCCGCACGGTCCACATACACATGGCAGATGCCGGTGCCTGTCTCGATGCAGGGCACTTTGGCGTTCTCCACGCAGGCGCGGATCAGGCCTGCGCCGCCCCGGGGGATCAGCAGGTCCACCAGGCCGCGGGCCTCCATCAGCTGCGTCGCGCTGGCGCGGGTGGTGTCCTCCACCAGGTTGACCAGTGTTTCCGGCGCGCCGTTTTCCCGCAGCGCCGCGCGCAGGGCGGCCACGATGGCGGTGTTGGAATGGATGGCCTCTTTGCCGCCCCGCAGAACGCACACATTGCCGCTTTTCAGGGCAAGGGCCGCTGCGTCGGCGGTGACATTGGGCCGGCTTTCGTAAATGATGGCGATGACGCCCATGGGCACCCGCACCTTGCGGATGACCAGGCCGTTGGGCCGGGTGATCTCACTGAGCACGTCGCCCACCGGGTCCGGCAGGTCGGCCACGGCACGCAGGCCCTGGGCCATGGCGGCCACGCGGTCGCCTGTCAGGCGCAGCCGGTCGATCATCACCGGGGCGATGGTGGCCCGGGCGGCCTCCACGTCCTGATCGTTGGCGGCCAGGATGTCTGCCTGATGCTGCACAAGGCTGTCCGCCATGGCCAGCAGAAGGCGGTTTTTCTCTTGGGTGGACAGGGCGGCCGCCGCACTCTTCGCGGCTTTCGCGCCCTGCAGCAGTTCCTGAGTGGTCATGGTTCACATCTCCTTTGCAAGAAACAACGTGCCCACGGTGACGCCGTCCACAATGTCGTACAGGCGGGTGGGGTCCTCGCCGTTGGCGATGATCATGGGCACCCCGTGGGAAGTGGCCATTTTGGCCGCGCCCAGCTTGGTGATCATGCCGCCGGTGCCCTGCCGGCTGCCCGCGCCCCCGGCGGCCGCCTCCATCTCCGGCGTGATGTGTTCCACCACGCTGATGAGCTTGGCGTCCGGATGGGTGTGGGGATCGGCGGTGTACAGGCCGTTGATGTCGGACAGAAGAATCAGCAGGTCCGCCTGCACGCTGACGGCCACAATGGCGGACAGGGTATCGTTGTCGCCCACCTTGATCTCGGCGGTGCTGACGGTGTCGTTCTCGTTGATGATGGGGATGGCGCCCAGCTCCAGCAGGCGCTCCAGCGTGCGCTCGATGTTGTGGCGGCGCTCGGGGTCGTTCACGTCCTCGGCGGTCAGAAGGATCTGCGCCACGGTGTGGTTGTAATCGGTGAACAGCTTGTCATAGGTGTACATCAGTTCGCACTGGCCGACGGCGGCCGCCGCCTGCTTGGTGGCGATGTCCGCGGGACGGCTTTGCAAAAGCAGCTTGCCCACGCCCATGCCGATGGCGCCCGAGGAAACCAGCACCACCTGATGGCCCGCGTTCTGCAGATCGGCCAGCGTCTTGCACAAAAGTTCCACACGGCGGATGTTCAGCCGCCCGGTTCCATGGGCCAGCGTGGATGTGCCCACCTTTACCACGATTCGCATCATTTTCCCCCATTTTTCATCCTGCATACAGATATATAGTATACCATAGCTCGCGCGAGAAATCAAAAGGTTTGACGCAAACCGGTGTTTCGCCGTATAATGGGAAAAACTTTGCAAGGAGGCGGCCTCATGACCGATGTGCTTTCTACGCCCCGGCTGGTGCTGCGGCCCTTTGTGCCCGAGGACGGGGCGGAAATGTTCCGGGTGTGGGCCAGCGACCCGCAGGTGACCCGGTTTCTGCGCTGGACGCCCCACAAAGACGAGGCGGAGAGCCTGGCGCTGGCCCGGCAATGGGCCGCCGACCGGCAGGCGCACCAATGGGCCATTGTGCGCGGCTGCGACGGGCAGCTGATGGGCTCCATCGGCGTGGTGCCCGCCGAGGACGACCCCGCCCTGTGGGAGCCGGGTTACTGCCTGGGCCGGGACTTCTGGGGAAAAGGATACATGACCGAGGCGCTGGACGCGGTGGTGCGCCACCTGTTTGCAGACCACGGCGTTGACCGGCTGGGCTGCTGCCACGCCGCCGCCAACCCGGCCAGCGGCCGGGTGATGGAAAAGGTGGGCTTTCACTACACCCACGACGTGATGTGCCACAAGTTTGACGGAACGCCGCTTCCCTGCCGATCATACATTTTATACAAAGAGGAATATTTGAGCAAATTATGACAGAAAATGGAATGATGAACGTTGTGCTGTTCGGGCTGGACCTGGGCGCGTACGACATGGACAAAAGCATGGATGAACTGACGGCGCTGGCCCAGGCCAACCACATGGTGGCGGTGGCCCGGCTGGTGCAGAAGCGGGATGTGCCGGAGAGCGCCACCTATCTGGGCGAAGGACGGCTGGCCGAAGGGCGGCTGCTGTGCATGAACCTGGGCGCGGAGTGCGCCATTTTCGACGCAGAGCTGTCGGGAAGCCAGATCCGCAATCTGGAGCAGATTCTGGAAGTGCCGGTGATGGACCGGACCATGCTGATTCTGGAAATTTTTAAAAACCGCGCGGTGACCAACGAGGGCAAGCTGCAGACCGAGCTGGCCACGCTGCGCTACCGGCTGCCGCGGCTGGCCGGGCTGGGCGAGAGCCTGTCCCGTCAGGGCGGCGGCGGTGCGGGCGGCGGCGGCGCGCGCCGCGGTGCGGGCGAAAGCAAGCTGGAGTACGACCGGCGCCATGTGCGCCGGCGCATCGAAGCGCTGAGCCAGCGGCTGGAAGAGATGGAGCGCCGCCGGGAACAGACCCGCAAAAGCCGCCGGAAAAGCGGCGTGCCGGTGGTGGCGCTGGTGGGCTACACCAACGTGGGCAAGTCCAGCCTGCTGAACCGGCTGTGCGGGGCCGATGTGCCCGCCCAGGACATGCTGTTTGCCACGCTGGACCCCACGGCCCGGCGGCTGACCCTGCCCTCGGGCCTGACGGTGGTGGCGGTGGACACGGTGGGTTTTGTGAGCCGCCTGCCCCACGGGCTGGTGGAGGCCTTCAAGAGCACGCTGGAAGAAGCCGCCTATGCGGACGTAATTGTAAAGGTGTGCGACTTGTCCGACCCCGAGGCATCCCAGCAGCTGACGGTGACGGACCAGGTGCTGGACTCGCTGGACTGCGGGGACATTCCCCAGCTGACGGTGTACAACAAGTGCGACCGGGCGCCGGGCGCCACGCCCTTTGACACCAGCGCCATCTGCACCAGCGCGGCCACCGGCTACGGGATGGACGCCCTGCTGGCCCGGCTGGACCAGGTGCTGGCGGACCGGGTGCGCCGGGTGGCGGTGCTGCTGCCCTACGACAAGCTGGCGCTGGCGGGGCACATCCGCGCCCAGGGCACCATGCTGACCGAGGAGTACCGGCCGGAGGGCGTGTACTGTGAGGGCGTGGTGAAGGCGGCGGACCTGCATCTGTTCGTGCCCTATTTTGCGGACTAGTGCCCGAACCGAAAAGTTTTTCTTGCAAATTTGCCGCGGCTGTGGCATACTGCTGAAAGGGAATGAAGTTCTCCCCTGGCAATCGGCCAAAACCGCTTTTCAAAGCTGATGACTTCTGTGATCTTGGAATCGCAGGGGGGCATTGGCTTTTTTTGTTCCCTGCAAAAGGAGGAACTGTATGTTATTTTCTCTGGCGCTGATTTTTCTGTGCGGCATGGGGCTGGGCAGCCTGTTTCAAAAGCTGAAGCTGCCCGCGCTGCTGGGCATGCTGCTGACGGGCATTCTGCTGGGCCCCTCTGTGCTGAACCTGCTGGACGGGTCCATTCTGGCGGTCTCGGCGGACCTGCGGCGGATCGCTCTCATCATCATTCTGACCCGGGCGGGGCTGAACCTGGACCTGGCGGACCTGAAAAAAGTGGGGCGGCCCGCGGTGCTGCTGTGCTTTGTGCCCGCCAGCTTTGAAATTCTGGGCGCTTTGGTGCTGGCGCCCCGCCTGCTGGGTCTGAGCCTGACCGAGGCCGCGGTGCTGGGGGCGGTCATCGCGGCGGTGTCGCCGGCGGTGGTGGTGCCCAAAATGCTCAAGCTGATGGACGAGGGCTACGGCACCCGGCAGAGCATTCCTCAGATGATTTTGGCGGCCGCATCGGTGGACGACGTCTTCGTGATCGTTCTGTTCACGTCCTTCACGGGACTGGCGGCCGGCGAGGGCGTGGCGGCGCTGGACTTTGCCAAGATCCCCACCTCCATTGTGCTGGGGGTGGCGGGCGGCGTCGCCTGCGGCTGGGTGCTGGCGGAACTGTTCCGGCGGGTCCACATGCGGGACAGCGCCAAAGTGGTGCTGCTGCTGAGCACGTCCTTTCTGCTGGTGACGCTGGAAGACGCCCTGCCCGGGCCGGTGGGCTTTTCCGGTCTGCTGGCGGTGATGGCCATGGGCATTGCCCTGCAGTACCGCCGGGGTCCGGTGGCGGCGCGTCTGTCGCAGAAATACGCCAAGCTTTGGGTGGCGGCGGAGCTGCTGCTGTTCGTGCTGGTGGGCGCCGCGGTGGATGTGGGCGCTGCGGCCGAGACCGGTCTTGCGGCCGTGGGGCTGATTTTCGGGGCTCTGTGCTTCCGCATGGTGGGGGTGCTGGTGTGCACCCTGGGCACCCGGCTGACCGGCCGCGAACGGCTGTTCTGCATGCTGGCCTACACGCCCAAAGCCACGGTGCAGGCGGCCATCGGCTCGGTGCCGCTGGCCATGGGGCTGGCCTGCGGGCAGACGGTACTGGCCGTGGCGGTGCTGGCCATTCTCATCACCGCGCCCCTGGGGTCGGTGGCCATCGAAAGCACCTACCGGCGGCTGCTGCAAAAAGAATAAAAAGAGCCGGTCAGGCAATGCCTGACCGGCCTTTTTTCATTGACAGCACTTGCGACACAAGCCGCAAGTCTTTTCCTCAGAACAATCCGCTGATGACGCCGTTCTCATCCACGTCGATGCCTTCGGCCGCCGGTTTTTTGGGCAGGCCCGGCATGGTCATGATGCTGCCCATGACCGCCACCACGAAGCCCGCGCCCGCGGACAGGCGCAGCTCCCGCACGGTCATGGTAAAGCCGTCGGGCGCCGCCAGCAGTTTGGCATTGTCGCTGAAGGAATACTGGGTCTTGGCGATGCACACCGGCAGCTTGTCGTAGCCGGCGTCCGCCAGCTCCCGCAGCTGCTTCTGAGCCGCGGCGGAGAAGACCACCTCTTTGGCGCGGTAAATGTTGCGGCACACCGCACGGATCTTATCGGCCACAGGCAGATCGTCGGCATAGGTGAAGTGCACGGGCCGTCTGTCCAGAATGCCCAGCACGTCCTCGGCCAGCTCCAGGCCGCCTTCACCGCCCTTGGCAAACACCTCGCTGAGGGCACAGGGCACGCCCAGGCCCGCGCAATAGTCCCGCAGGAACTGGTGCTCTTCCGCAGAGTCCGTGGGGAAGGCGTTGATGGCCACGCACACGGGCATGCCGAACTGCTTCTGCATGTTCTCCACGTGCCGGGCCAGGTTGGCGCTGCCGGCTTCCAGATATTCCAGATTGGGCACGCCCAGCTGCTCTTTGGGGCAGCCGCCGTGATGTTTCAGTGCGCGCACGGTGGCCACGACCACCACCGCCGCGGGCGCGATGCCCGCCATGCGGCACTTGATGTCCAGGAATTTCTCGGCGCCCAGGTCCGCGCCGAAGCCCGCCTCGGTGACCACATAGTCCGCCAGCTTCATGCCCAGCTTGGTGGCGATGACGCTGTTGCAGCCGTGGGCGATGTTGGCGAAGGGGCCGCCGTGGACCAGCGCGGGGGTGTGTTCCAGCGTCTGGACCAGGTTGGGGTCAAAGGCGTCCTTCAGCAGAGCGGCCATGGCGCCCGCCGCGCCGATCTGACCGGCGGTGACGGGTTCGCCCGCGTAGGTATAGCCCACCACGATGCGGGCCAGGCGCTCTTTCAGGTCCTTCAGGTCCGTGGCCAGGCAGAAAATGGCCATGACCTCGCTGGCCACGGTGATGTCGAACCCGTCCTCGCGGGGGGTTCCGTTCACCTTGCCGCCCAGCCCGTCGGTGATGAACCGCAGCTGGCGGTCGTTCATATCCACGCAGCGCTTCCAGGTGACGCGCCGCGGGTCGATGTTCAAAGCATTGCCCTGATAAATGTGGTTGTCCACCATGGCCGCCAGCAGGTTGTTGGCCGCGCCGATGGCGTGCAGATCGCCGGTGAAATGCAGATTGATGTCCTCCATGGGCACCACCTGGGCGTAGCCGCCGCCGGCCGCGCCGCCCTTCACGCCGAACACGGGGCCCAGGCTGGGCTCCCGCAGCGCCAGAATGACCTTTTTACCCATGCGGTGCAGCGCATCCGCCAGGCCCACGCTGGTGGTGGTTTTTCCCTCGCCCGCGGGTGTGGGGCTGATGGCCGTGACCAGAATGACCCTTGCGTCGGGCTTGTCCGCCATGGCCTTCACCAAACGGTGATCCACCTTGGCCTTGTACCGGCCGTAAGGGATCAGTTGTTCTTCGGCCAGACCCAGTCGCTGGGCGACGGCGCCGATGGGCTCCATCACGGCCTCCTGTGCGATTTGAATGTCGCTTTTCATGGCAATGCTCCTTCTTTCTTTGGAATGTTTCCGGCTTTTTTCATCTTACCAAATTGAGCGGACAAATACAAGCCGTGGCCGTGCGCTGTGCGTTGACTTTTGAGCGGGGCAACGGTACAATAAGGACAGGAATACCTGCAAAGCAAAACGGTGCTTTTCCGTGGAAATGAGGTTTTTAATGAACATTCAGATCATTGTTGACAGCTGCTGTGACGTGACCGACGCCTTGCGCAACGTGCTGAGCCTCTCGCTGGCCAGTTTGAAAATCACCGTGGGGGAACATTTTTACGAGGACGACGGCACCATTGACACGGGTGTGCTGGTGGCGGACATGAAGGCCTGCCGGACCGCCCCGACCACGGCCTGCCCCTCTCCGGAAGAATACGCCGCCCTGATGAGCCAGGCCGATGCCAGTTTGGTGGTGACGCTGTCCAGCAAGCTGTCCGGCAGTTACAACGCGGCCTGCGTGGGCCGGGACCTTGCCCTGGAAGAGGCCCCCGAAAAGAAGATCCATGTGTTTGATTCCGAGAGCGCGTCCGCGGGCGAGACCCGCATTGCCCTGCTGCTGCGGGACATGATCGACGGCGGCATGGGCTTTGAGGAGATCGTGGAAAAGACCACGGCCTTCATTGCGAATATGAAAACCCACTTTGTGCTGGAGGACCTGGGCAACCTGGTGAAGAACGGCCGCATTTCCCGCACTGCGGGCTTTGTGGGCACCATGCTGAACCTGCGCCCCATCATGGGGGAAAACGGCCACGGCGAGATCATCCCGCTGGAAAAAGTGCGCGGCACGGCCAACGCCATGCGCCGTCTGGTGGAACTGGTGGCCGAGGAGACCGACCATCTGCCCGCGGCCAGCAAACTGCTGGTGCTGAGCCACTGCAACTGCCAGGAGCGGGCCCTGCAGCTGAAAAAGGCCTTTTTGGAACGATGCGCCGTGTTCAAGGACGTGATCGTGGTGCCCACGGGCGGGCTTTCCACGGTGTACGCCAACGACGGCGGCATTGTGATCGCATTTTAAAAAAGAAAGCGCGTTCCCTTCAGCAGGGAACGCGCTTTTTTATGCAGATCGGCACCGGCGGCAGGCCCGGCCGGTCGGAAAACAGCTCCACTTCCACCTGATACCGGCTGGAAGGAAGATCCCGGACAAAGGCCAGCACGGCGTCCCGCTCCACGGTGCCCTGCCGGCCGCCCGCATAGGCGCACACGGTCAGCACGCCGCCCGGGCGCAGCAGTTCCAGCGCGGTTTTCAGCGCCGGAATGCTGGTTTGGGGCACGGTGAACACCCCGTGGTCCGCGCCCGGCAGATAGCCCAGATTGAACACCGCGCCGTCCACGGTGCCCGGCCGGGCATAGTGCGCCAGGTTGGCGTGGCTGTCGCACACCACCTGCGCCTGCCCGTACCCCAGCGACGCAAGCCGCTGCCGGGTGGCCTGCACCGCTGCGGGCTGAATGTCCATGGCCAGCACCCGGCCCGTGGGGCCCACCAGGCCGCACAGAAACGCGGTGTCGTGCCCGTTGCCGGCGGTGGCGTCCACCGCGAACATGCCCGGACCCAGGTGCTGCGCCAAAAAGCCGTGAACGATGCTGAGGGCATTGCGCTGAACGGGCGCGCAGCGCACCAGCTGCCCGTCCTGGGGCCGAAAACCGAACTTTTCCAAAAAAGGGCGCAGAGCTGCGCTGTCCGGCGCGGTCAGCCGCTCTTTGGGGCCGATGCCGCTCTGTTTCAGCGCCTGCCGGTACAGGTAGGTGCCGTAGCCCTTGCGCCGCCAGGCCTCCTGGACCCAGATGCCCGTGAGGCGGCCGGGTTCCAGCGTCAGCCAGCCCAGCACCAGGCCGTCCCGCACCAGTTCAAACCGGTCTGTTTCTCTTCGCACCGAGAGCATGCGGCTCTCCCCCTTTCGGTCAAAAAGGCCCCGGCATGCGCCGGGGCCGATGGTTTATTTCAGGCTGCGCCAAAAGCCGTACTGGCTTTTGGAAAAACCGCGCTTTTCCAAAAACTCCTGGCTTTTGATGTTGACGCGGGGACAATAGGCATACACGCTGGAGCAGCCGATGGTCTTCAGGTGAGTGGTCACGCTGAGCAGCATGCCCCCGCCGATGTTGCGGCCGCGAAAGGCGTCCTTCACATAAAAGTCGTTGATGTAGCCCACATTGGCGCACTGACACAGAGACATGCGCACCTCCACGTCGGCGAAGCCCACGGCCTCAGCCCCGTTGTAGGCCAGCACCACCCGGCGGCCGGGCTGGTCCAGCGCCGTCTGCAAATGGGCCAGAAACACCTCTTTGTCCACCGGTTCCTGCCGGTAGGCACAAACCAGTTCATACAGTTTTTCCCCTTCTGAAAGGGTGACGTTGCGCACAATCATCCTCGCCGTCTCCTTTCTCAGAACGAGATCAAATGGCCGGTGAAGCCATAGATGGCCAGCGCCAGAATGCCGATGTACAGCAGCGTGACCGGCAGGCCGCGGAAGGTGGCGGGCACGTCTTCATTGTCCAGCTTGCGGGCACCTTCGCGCACCACCAGAACCGCCAGCACATAGCCCACGCCGCTGCCCAGGGCAAAGCCCATGGTCTGCAGCAGATCAAAATGGCGCGTGGTGCCGATGAGCAGCGTGCCCAGAATGCAGGTGTTGAACGTGGCCATGGGAAGCACGGCCACAATGTCCTTTGCGCCCGACGAACGGAACAGCAGCACCACCAGCAGCAGCACGATGAAAAAGGCCACGGCGCTGCACATGACCAGGACCAGCGGCCGGACATAGGTGCTGTACCACTGTTCGCTGAGCCACAGGTTGACAAAGTACGCCATGGGCGCGCTGATGAGCTGAACGCTGCACAAGAGCACGCCGAAGGTGAGCGAGTCCACTTCGGGGTCGTCCGCCAGCTTGACAATGCGGGAGACGCCCAGTGCACGGGTGAACACGGCGTTCTGGGCGAACACGCCCACCACCGCGTAGAAGAAGAAGGGTCCGAGCGCTTTTAAAACTTCTGTCATGCCTGCTGCTTCGCCCCCAGTCCCATCTGTCGTTTCACAATGTTCACGCCGCCGCGCCAGACCGCGATCATCAGGGCCAGCACGATAAAGCCGCCGCTGGGCAGCTGCGCCATGGGGAACAGCGGCGTTTTCAGCAGCGTATGGCCGAGCACCGCCCCCGTACCCAGAAACTCGCGCAGAACGGCCGTGACATACATGGCCAGCACGTATCCGGCAGTGGTGATGATGCCCTTGCGGAAAGCAGTGTGGATGCGCTCGCGCTGAGGCCGCTCATACCGTTTCAGAATAATGGGGTCCGCCACCAGCAGGGGCAGGTACAGACCCAGAAGGGTGATGTCCGCACTGGTGAACAGATGCTCCATCACCCAGATGACGCCCACGTACACCGCCGCACTGGTGACGGCATACGTCAGCCCGCGGAAGCGGAAGTAGGAAAACCGGCTGAGAAACGCCGCGATGACCCGGGTGGGCGTCAGCAGCAGTGCCACCGCCACCGCCAGCATGGTGGCGTTTTTCACATTGATGGCCGCCACCACCAGCGGCGCAAGGCCCAGGCCCTGCATGACCACCGGGTTGTTGAGCAGAATGCGGTCCCGTTTGACTTTGCGGGCCAGCTCATGATTGACTTCCGGTTTCATGGGATCGATGTTCATGAGCTCACCTCCTCACGGCGCACACGGCTTGCGAACAGGCGGTCCAGATAGCCTGACAGAGCGTTGACGCACAAAATGGCAAAGCAGACGCCCGTGTCATAGGTGCCCACATAGCGGAACGTCATGGTCATGACGCCCAGAAGAATGCCGTACACCAGATGGGCCCGCCGGTTTTTGGGCCGGGTGACCCGCTCGTTGATGAGGAACACCGAGGCGTACAGAAGCGCGCCGGTGAGCAGCTCATACTTCACCGACTGATAGCGCACATACAGATGCTCCCAGGGCACGGCAAGGCCGATGTTGTCGATGCGGGGGAAGAAGAAGGCCACCAGGGCGCAGGCGCCCAGAAAGCCCACGGGAATGGCAAAGTCAATGTCCCGGCGCATCCACAGGTACATGGCGCAGGCCAGCACCACCAGCAGCGCCGTGGTGCCCATGGGGCCGGCGTAGTTGCCCAGCACCAGGTTCAGCGCGCGCACGTTGGGCGTGCCGCCCGCCTGCAGGCTGTGGGCCGCGCTTTCCACCATGGTGGCCTCTGCGGTGGAAAACACCGACATGGTGGTAAAGGGCACCGGATAGGTGAACACCTGGCTGGGCCAGGACACCGCCGCCACCGCATAACCCACCGCCGACGGGTTGAAGGGATAGTGGCCGTAGCCGCCGAAGGGCGCCTTTGCCACCAGCACCACCGTCATGCTGGTGATGACCACAATGTAATAGCTGAGCGTTGCGGGCATCAGCATCAGCATCACCAGCACCGCCGGAATGCTGCTGTTTTCGGTTCGGTCATGGGGCCGGCCCCGCAGCCAGGCCACCAGACGGTCGCAGAACGCGGCCGTGATGCTGCCGACCAGGCACATCACCGCCGGGCGCGCGCCGTACAGATAACAGGATACCGCCAACAGGGGCAGCATCATCCAGACAATGTCCCGGTTCTGCTCCCGCGGGGACAGCGGTCCCAGCGGCAAACTCGTCTCCGAGCTCATAGCTTCGCCTCTTTCTGTGAAAAATTCATTCGCAGGCGCTGCGGATGGCCGCCATGGCAGCGGCCGGGTCCTTGGCGCAGAACACCGCGCTGCCCGCCACCAGCACAGTGGCGCCCGCCCGGGTGCACAGGGGTGCGGTGGCCTCGCCGATGCCGCCGTCCACCTCGATCTCCAGCTCCAGGCCGCGGCGCAGCGCCTCGGCGCGGATGGCCGCGATCTTGTCCACGGCGGCGGGCATGAACTTCTGCCCGCCGAAGCCGGGCTCCACGCTCATGACCAGCACCATCTCCAGGCGGTCCAGATACGGGAACACCGCCTCGGCCGGGGTGGCCGGCTTGATGCACAGCGCCGCTTTGGCGCCCGACGCATGAATGGCGTCAATGGTCTCATCCACGGGGCTGTCCGCCTCGATGTGGAAGGTGATCAGGTCCGCGCCCGCGTCCCGGAAGGTCTGCACGTATTTCAGCGGGTCCTTGATCATCAGATGCACGTCATAAAAAGCATCCACCGCGCTGTGCAGGCATTTGAGCACCGGCACGCCCAGAGACAGGTTGGGCACAAACTGCCCGTCCATCACGTCAATGTGCAGCCAGTCCGCGCCGCCGTCCAGCACGTTTTGGCAGTCTCTGCCCAGATTTGCGAAATCCGCCGAAAGGATCGACGGGGCGATCTTTACCATAGAAAACACCTCGTGTTTTTTAAAAACTGTTGTACTATTATACGCCTTTTGCCCTCAAAAGGCAAATTCAGGGCGTGCTTTCCAGCAGATTGGCCGTGATGGCCACCGTTTTTCCGTTGCTGTGTTTATAAATTTGCAAATCGATGGTGTCGCCGCTTTTCTTTTCTTTCAAAATCTCCTGCAGGTCCGCGGTGGCGGTCAACTCGCGGCCGTCGGCTTTCAGGATCACGTCGCCGGCCGTCACGTCATGGTTCACCAAATCGCTTTCGGGCAGCACCTCGGCAATGTACAGGCCATGGGCGGGCAGGCCCCGCTCCGGTCCGGTGACCGAGGACAGCGCGATGACCGTGACGCCCAACGTCATGCGGTCCTTCACATAGCCGTAGGCGATCAGGTTCTGGACCACGGGCTGCGCGTCGGAAATGGGAATGGCAAAGCACAGCCCCTCGTAATCCGAGCCGCTGAGTTTGGCCGAGCTGATGCCGATGACCTGACCGTACCGGTTCACCACCGCACCGCCGGAGTTGCCGGGGTTGATGGCCGCATCCGTCTGGATGAGGTTCATGGTGATGACGCTTCCGTCGGACATCTGGATGGGCACCTGCCGGTTCAAGCCGGAGACGATGCCCTGGGTGACGGTGCCCGCCAGGCGGCCCGCCGCGTTGCCGATGACCACGGTGCGCTCGCCCACCTGCAGCGTGTCGGAGTTGCCGAAGGTGGCGGGGACCAGGTCCTCGGCTTCGATTTTGATGACCGCCAGATCCGACTGGGTGTCCTGGCCGATGATGCGGGCGGAAAACTCCCGCCCGTCGTTGAGGATGACGCTCAAATCGCTGGAATCTTCCACCACGTGGGCATTGGTGACGATGAAGCCTTCCTCGTTGAGGATGACGCCGCTGCCGTAGGCCGCCACCGAAAGACTTTGCGGCATGTACACGTTGATGCACACCACGCTGGGGCCCACCTGCTGGGCGATCTGCGTGGTGGGCAGGCCGTCGTCCATGTCTTCGGGCAGCTCCTGCAATTCAAAGGCGGGGGCGTCCTCGCCCGCACCGGCGGGCGCCTGTTCCCCGATGCGGAAGGGGTCTTTGCCCTGCCACAGAAGCACAGCCGCAGCGCTGACCAGCACCACCGCTGCCAGTGCCAGGCACAAAAGCGTGATGATCAGCGGCGCGCGGCCCCGTTTGGGCGCGGGGCGCGGCACATATTCATACTGCGGCGGCTGCCAGCCGTCCCGCCGCGGGTCCTGCCAGGACCCGTTGGGCTGTTCCATCATGAATCCCCCTTCTCTTCCTCGGGTTTTGACCGGGTTTGCTTTTGCTTGTTTTTCTCCTGCACGGCCACGGGCAGCGTAAAGTTGAACTGGCAGTACTCGCCCTCTTTGCTCTCGGCCCAGATGTTGCCGCCGGACAGGTTGATGAGCACCTTGCAGATGTGCAGGCCCAGACCGCTGCCCATGGTGTTCAGCCCGCGGCTTTTGTCCTCTTTGTAGAAGCGGTCAAACACATAGGGAAGCGCGTCGGCGCTGATGCCGGCGCCCGTATTGCGGATGCCGACCGTGACCATGCCCCGCGCCTGGGTGACGGAGAAGCGGATCTCGCCGCCCACGTTGCAGAACTTGATGGCGTTGTCCACAATGTTGTAAATGACCTGATAGACCAGGTCCTCGTCTGCGTAGACCATGGTTTTGGTGGGCGCAAAGCCGCTGATCTGGATCTTGTTGGCCTCCAGCCGCTGCTCGGCGCCGAACACCACGCTGGTGATGCTCTCCCAGATGTCGTAATTGCGGGCGTTGACCTGATATTCCCCTGCCTCCAGCTTGGTGATGTCCAGCATGTTTTTGATCAGGCGGGTCAGGCGGCCCACTTCCTCGGAGACGATGCCCAGGTAATGGTCCCGGCTTTCCGGCGGGATGGTGCCGTCCAGCATGCCGTCGATAAAGCCCTTGATGGTGGTCATGGGGGTGCGCAGTTCGTGGGCGATGTTGCCCATGAAGCTGTGGCGGGAGGAATCGATCTTCTCCAGGTTGGCGGCCATGTTGTTGAAGGTGACCGCCAGCTGGGCCAGCTCGTCCTCGCCCTCCACGGGGACCCGGGCGGAGAAGTCGCCGCTGCCGAACTTTTTCGCCGCGTCGGAAATGCGGCGAAGAGGCGTGGTCATGCGGGAAGTGAGCACGATGGACAGCACGCTGGAGACCATCAGCATCAAGCCGGCCGACAGAATAAAGGTAGACAGAAGGTTGGCCACGTATTCACTGAGGGTCTGGGCGTCGGACGCGGCGAAGGCATAGCCCTGCACCTGGCCGTTTTCGTCCAGCATGGCCTTGCCCGCCACGTAGCAGCGGTTTTCCAGCAGGCCGTTCAGGGTGCCCAGTTCGGTGTACACGCCGCCCCGCGCCTGGGCCATGGCTTTGGCGGGCAGCATCTCGCCCAGATAGTGGGACGGGTCCGCGGCGCTGCACAGAATGATGCTGCCCTGCTCGTCGGTGAAGAAGATCATGGTGCCGGTGGCCCGGGAGGTGATGACGATGCCCCGGGTCACGTCTTCCACGCGCTCGTTTTCGGTGTCGGCGCGGCCGGCAGCCTCTTTCATGACCAGAATGGTGTTGTCCACGGTCTGCAGAAGCGTGGCCTCGTTCTCGGCGCGGAAGTACCCCATGGACAGGTACAGCTGGATGAAGCCCATCAGCGCAATGCTGCACAAAAGCAGAATGGCGGTGGAATAAAAATACCGGGTGGTGATGCTTTTTCGCATACGATCACTCTTTTACTTCAAACTTATAGCCCACGCCCCAGACGGTTTTCAGGCTCCACTGGTCGCTGGTCCCCTCCAGCTTTTCGCGCAGGCGCTTGACGTGCACGTCAATGGTGCGGGAGTCGCCGTAGTATTCAAAGCCCCACACCTCGTCCAGCAGCTGGTCCCGGGTGAACACCCGGTTGGGGTGGCTGGCCAGGTAGTACAGAAGCGCCAGTTCCTTGGGGGGCGCGTCCACCACGTTCCCCTTCACCTTCAGCTCGTACCGGGTCAGGTCCACCGAGAGGTTGTCGTAGGAGATGACCCCGTCCGGCGCGGCCTGGGCCGGCACGCAGCGGCGCAGCACCGCCTTGATGCGCGCCACCACTTCCTTGGAATCAAAGGGTTTCACCACGTAGTCGTCGGCGCCCAGCTCCAGGCCCAGCACCTTGTCGAAGGTCTCGCCCTTGGCCGTCAGCATGATGACCGGGGTGTTGTCCACGGCGCGGATCTTGCGGCACACCTCCCAGCCGTCCATTTTCGGCATCATGATGTCCAGCAGGACCAGGTTCGGTTTTTCTTTTTCAAAAGCCGCAAACGCCGCCTCGCCGTCGTTGGCGATGCAGGTGGTGTATCCCTCTTTCGCAAGATACAGCCGCAGCAGCTCGCAGATGTTTTTATCGTCGTCCGCAATCAGAATTTTTTCATTGGCCATGTCGCCGCACTTCCTTTCCCCTTGCAGTTCGCATTATTTCTATTATAACGGATAAATGTGTACAAAAAAAGACTTTCGCCCCGGGCAAAGAATTTTGTGCGCGCGCGTTGCGCCCGGCCGGTTCTTTCTGTATAATAGGTAGGAATACACGCGCAGCGCGCTGCAAGAAAAGAAAAGAGGAATTCATCACTATGAAGCTCGGTATCGTGGGCCTTCCAAACGTAGGCAAAAGCACCCTGTTCAACGCCATCACCAGCACAAAAAACGCGGCGGCGGCCAACTATCCGTTCTGCACCATCGACCCCAACACCGGCATTGTGCCTGTGCCGGACGCCCGGCTGGACAAGCTGGCGGAGATTTGGGATACCAATAAAAAAACGCCCGCCATTGTGGAGTTCGTGGACATCGCGGGCCTTGTGAAGGGCGCGTCCCAGGGCGAGGGCCTGGGCAACAAGTTCCTGGGCAACATCCGGGAGTGCGACGCCATCGTCCATGTGGTGCGCTGCTTTGACGGCACCGACATCGTGCACGTGGAGGGCAGCGTGGACCCCCTGCGGGACATTGAGACCATCGACACGGAGCTGATCCTCAGCGACCTGGAAGTGGTGAGCAACCGGGCCGCCCGCTTTGCCAAAGCCGCCAAGACCGGCGACAAAAAGGCCGCCGCTTCCGCCGCCTGGCTGAACGCGCTGGCCGAGCATCTGGGCCAGGGCAAAAACGCCCGCACCTTTGCCTTTGACGACAGCGACGACGACCAGGCCCTGCAGCTGCGGGAGATGGGCCTTTTGACGGCAAAGCCCGTGATCTACGCCGCCAACATGAGCGAAGACGATTTGATGAGCGGCATGGAGGACAACCCCCACTACCAGGCGGTGAAGAAGCTGGCCGCGGAAGAGGGCGCCGAGTGCATTCCCATCTGCGCCAAGACCGAAGAGGACATTGCCGACTACACCCCCGAGGAGAAGAAAGAGTTTCTGGCGGAGATGGGCATCGAGGCCACGGGCCTGGACAACCTGATCAAGGCCAGCTACAGCCTGCTGGGGCTCATCAGCTTTTTGACCGACGGCAAGAAGGAGTGCCGCGCCTGGACCATTCGCCGGGGCACCAAAGCGCCCCAGGCCGCGGGCAAGATCCACTCGGATTTCGAGCGCGGATTCATCCGGGCATCGGTGGTGAAGTACGACGATCTGGCCGCCTGTGACTTCAGCATGGCCAACGTGAAGGCCAAGGGCCTGCAGCGCACCGAGGGCAAGGAGTACGTGGTGCAGGACGGCGACATCATCGAATTTTTGTTCAACGTATAACGGAGGGCGCGAACATGGAGAAGATCGGCCTTTTGGGCGCCATGCCCCAGGAAATCGAACTGCTGTGCCGCCGGATGAATGACCGCAGCCAGCGGGAGTGCGGCGGCATCACGTTCTACGAGGGCACGCTGGACGGGCGGCCCGTGGCGCTGTGCTGCGCGGGCATGGGCAAGGCCCAGGCGGCGGCCGCGGTGCAGCTGCTGGTGACGGTGTTCGGCGCCACGGCCATTGTGTTTTCGGGCATTGCCGGAAACATGTCCACCCGGGTGGGCATCGGGGACGTGGTCATCGGCGGAACGGTGGTCTATCACGACGGTGAACCCCGGATGTTTGCGGAGAGCTATCCGCATCTGGAAGAATTTCATTCGGACGCGCGCCTGGTGCGGGCGGCTGAGCGCGCCTGTGCCGAGGCCGGCGTAAAGTGCCTGGTAGGGCGCATTGCCACCGGGGACTGCTTTGTGGGCGACAGCGCCACCAAAAACGCCATTGCGGCCAAATGCGCGCCGGACTGCGTGGAGATGGAAGGCGCGGCGGTGGCCCACATTGCGGCCAAAAACGACGTGCCGTTCGTCATTCTGCGCGCCATGAGCGACAACGCCGACGAGGACGCGTTCCAGACGCTGGTGGTCAAGCAGTTTGACGTGGGCGAGTACTGCGACCGGGCGGCCCACATCTGCGCCGCGCTGATCGAGAACCTGTAAAATTCTCGAAAACCAACATTTTCTTGTTGTATTTTTTTTGTGAAAAGTCGTATGATGGAAT
>CALXIP010000075.1 GCA_944388395.1 uncultured Ruthenibacterium sp. | reverse complement strand
TCGATGGCATATGTTTCACTCTCGCCGGTGGCACAGTCAAGCACCACCGCGCCGGTCGCCTCCGGAAGCGAGAAGCCCCGCAAGTACCGGTAGGTGGTAATGACCCAGTACGGTCGCCCGGTGTCGTCCAGTTCAAAGCTGTAGTCAGTCAGCCCGGTAAAAGGCGCCGCAGTGAAGCGAGCGTAGAACAAAAGGTTCTGCCACAGATACGCGCCCGGCTGGTATTTGATGCTGTACCCATCCACGTACTCCACATCCTGTGGATTGGTGGCCGACACCGTCACATAACCCGGCGTTCCGCTCATATTGGTCAGCCATTTGAACAGCCCGGAATGATACGTCGGCACAGCCCACAGAAGCTCGCCGTTCACCTGCTGCAGTGTCGGTTCTCCCAACACTACCTGGCTGCCCAGGCTGGGCCGCTCGCCCAGCTTTTTATCCGCCAGCTTTTTGGCCATCTCCTCATCCACAATGGGAAGTTGGCTGACGTCCACTGTGTCGAAATCTTCGGCAAAATTCATTTCTTTCAGTTCCGGCATCTGATCACGGAACGCATTCACCTGAAAAAGAACAGATGAACCGATGCTTACCAGCGCAAACGCGCCCCACAGGATGCCCACGACCACAAATGGCCAGCGGCGGAACTGTGCGTGGCGCACGAACGAGATTCGAACGCCGCCGGTCCCCTGCTGCACGACAAACCGACCGATTTTGTCCACTGTAAAAATCGCGAACAAAAGTGTAAAAAGCACACAGTATGCGAATGCCGCTTCGGGATACAGCGGGTTCAGGTTCATGTGATTGAGCAACACATAAACAGCGAACAACGCCACCACCAGCGCCGCCGCTTTGCTCTTCCAATGTTTCAAAAAAATGCCTCCTCTGTCAAGGATGGTTTCGAAGCGTTTGCTTCAATGATAAGTATTATACCGTCCCTTACAGAAAAGCGGAAGAGGAAATCGTCAATTTTTTGTCAAGACTTCGCCTTGTTTTTGAAATGTCTCTTTCAACACCTGGTGAAATGCCTGATGCAGACCGGTAGCGGCCAGACCGCTGAACATTCCCTGCAGCAGCACCAGCGGAGAGAGTTCTCTGCTCATCCATACCGCCAGCACCGCCCCCAGCACCGCGCACACCGTAGGGATATACTTGTGGCCGGTATCTGCGATCCAGCGTTTCAGAACAGTTCCCACGCACAGACAGATGCCTGTGATAACCGGAATCAAATAATCCGACAGAAATGACAACTCCATCTCGATCCCTCCTCATGATCACTGCTACTATCATAAGCTTTTCGCCCGGATTTTATGCCGCCCTCTCTTTTTCAGGCACAGACCAAGCCGAGGACTGAGCCCCGAGAGAATCTCGTTGGTGATGGTGCCGCATCTGCAAGCCAGTTCTTCCGCGCGAATCTCCTTTGCGCCGTCCTTTCCGATCAGCGTCACCACATCGCCGGTACACACGCCGGGGATTCCGGTCACATCCACCAGCATTTGATCCATGCACAAGCGTCCCACCATAGGCGCATATTCTCCCCGTACCAGAACACGGCCGCCCCGCTGGGGCAAAATGCGGGGGATCCCGTCTGCGTAGCCGATGGTCACTGTGGCGAGAATCGTTTTCCGTTCTGCTTCAAATGCAAGGCCGTAGCCCGCCACATCACCTGGCTGCAGACAGCGAACCGTCGCTACGCGGGCGCGCAGCGTTAAAACCGGGCACAGCGGCACGGGATTTTTCCCGGCAAACGTTCCGCTGTAAACCCCGTACAATGCAATACCGGCACGCACCCAGGAGCAGGAAATTGCCGGCTGATTCAAAATGCCGTAACTTGCCTGCAAATGCACTTCGCCCGGATCGATTCCTTCTCTGCGAAGCTGCTGAATCGTTTTCCAAAACAAATTCGTCTGCTGTTCCGTATACATTTGCTCGGGCGCCGTCGTTCCGTCTGCGGCGCAGAGATGCGAAAACACCCCCTCTATACGGAGCCCCGGCATGTGAAAAATACGGCGTATGGCAGGAAGATCCTGCGCCGGTACCCCCAGCCGGTGCATGCCCGTATCCAAAGCCAGATGTGCGCGCACCGGCCATCCGGAAGCCGAAAGTGCCGCCGCATGCGCTTCGTCGACCACTGTCTGCGTCAGGCGCCAGCGTGCCAGCAAAGGCGCCTGCGCGGGGTCGGTATAGCCCAAAATCAGAATGCGACCCCGAATGCCTGCGCGGCGCAGCGCAATTCCTTCGGACAGACATGCCACTGCCCATCCGGTCACTCCTGCTTTCTGCAGCGTTCTTGCCACCAAAACAGCTCCGTGACCATATCCGTCGGCTTTTACCACCGCCATCACCGCACTTCCCGCCTGCTCTTCCAACGCGCAGACGTTGTGCACAAGCGCTTTCCCGTCAATCTCCCTCCAGGCACGCGCACCGCACGGAATCGACCGCGGCTTCAGCCTCATCATGCACACTGCTCCTGCAAAGCTGAGAAGTGCAACCGCGCTGAAATGAACCAAGCTGTTTTCTATCAGAAGGACTTGCACACCGCACAGTTTTGCTGCTCCGCGCACCGCAACAATGCACCAGGGATGGATGATGTAGACCCACATGGAGCACGTGCGCATCGGCCGACTTTGCCCCCTGTTCCACGCAAGCAGTGTTCCGAACAGAAAAAGCATGCACACCGGCAAGAGAAGATACATACTGTCGTGGCGCTGTACCCCCAAGCCGTGCAGCCACAGCGCTTCCACGCTCATGGCAGTCAGCGAAGCAACAAAACCGACTGCTCCCGTTTTTCGATTCAACTTCGGGCAAAACATGCCCAGCAAAAGGAACAGCGGAGCGAAAAACAGGCCGTTTCTTGTGTAGCCAAACAGCGTGAAAACACCCTTGTAAAACGTATGGACTGCCGGGGAAGCGACTAAAAAGCCATAATAACTGTCTCCGCCCAGGCCAATGAGATACAGCAGCCCCGCTGCGCAAAAGGCCGGAATCGTTCCCAGCTTGCGAAGCAGGCATACCAGCGGTACCCCCAGCAGCACTGCCGGAAAATACCACAAGTGATAAAAGGTTCCTTCCAGCAGGAACTTTCGCATCCAATCCAACGCTGAAAATGTTCCCGCGTACCAGTTTAAAGGCAGATACAGCAGTGCAGCACCCGCATAGAGCAGCAGCGTCCGCTGCCAGAAACGCCGGGGCGTCTGCCCCAGAAAGCGCCCCGTCATCATGAAGAAAAAAGGAACCGCTACACGAGCCAGCACGCGGGTAAACCAGAAGTCCCCCAAATCACTGACCGAAGCCAAAGGCGACGTGTGAATCGCAATCACCAGAACCGCAGCCGGAATGCGAAAGGCATCCAGTGCAGGAAACTTTTTTTCGCTCATGCCCGCTACCTCCAGACGGTCAGGATAAAGCCGCCGCAGTTATCTCCG
>CALXIP010000074.1 GCA_944388395.1 uncultured Ruthenibacterium sp. | reverse complement strand
GGCATTGAGCGCAGAGGGTGTGACAAAAGCGGCGGTGGAGACCGTGGCGGAAAATTTTTCCGACGGTGTGGTGGCGCCTGCCTTTTACATGCTGCTGGGCGGTGCTCCGCTGGCGCTTTGCTATAAAGCCGTGAACACCATGGACAGTATGGTGGGGTATAAAAACGACCGCTATTTATTTTTTGGCCGCGCCGCAGCCAAACTGGACGATGCGGTCAACTATCTTCCCTCCCGTTTGGCGGCGCTGTATTTGATCGCGGCAGCATCTCTCACGGGACAAAACGGAAAAAATGCACTGCGCATCTGGCGCAGAGACCGGCGCAATCACGCCAGCCCCAACTCAGCCCAGACCGAGGCAGCCATGGCGGGTGCGCTGGGTGTGCAGCTGGCGGGGCCGGCTTCCTATTTCGGAAAACGGGTGGAGAAACCCACCATCGGCGACGCACTGCGTCCGGTGGAACCGGCGGACATTCTGCGGGCAAACCACATGATGTACATGGCGGGCGCCCTGTGTCTGCTGGGCTGGATTGGGCTTCGGGCCGCGCTGTGGGGATGGATGCATTGAGGAGGATGAAAATGGAACTGCCACATGGAGGCGACTGGGCAGGGTTCGTTCAGGAGTACGGAGCCATGCCGCTGGATTTTTCGGCCAACGTCAGTCCGCTGGGGCTGCCCGAAGGGGTGCGCCGGGCGGCGGCAGCAGCGCTGGAACAGGCGGATCGTTACCCCGACCCGCTGTGCCGAGCTCTGCGGGAAAAGCTTTCCGCGTCGCTGGGCGTCCCGCCAGAATGGATTTTGTGCGGAAATGGCGCTGCGGACCTGATTTTTCGGCTGGCGCTGGCCATGCGGGGCCGAACGGCGCTTGTCACGGCGCCCACTTTTTCCGAATATGAGCAGGCGCTGCGCGCGTCGGATTGCGAAATCCGTTCTTTCACATTGGACGCAGAAACAGACTTCACTGTGACGGAAGCTTTGCTGGAGCGGATTCACCCCGGGCTGGATCTTTTGTTTTTGTGTGAACCCAATAACCCAACGGGTCGAACCACGCCCCGGCCGCTTTTGCAGCGGATTCTGGAACGGTGCGCCCAATGCGGAACGCTTCTGGTGGCGGATGAATGCTTTAATGCATTTCTGGACGACCCGGCTGCGCACACGCTGCTGAACGAACTGTCGGGCCATCCGAATCTTTTAATTTTGCGCGCATTTACAAAGTGGTACGGCATGGCGGGTCTTCGCCTGGGTTATGCGCTTTGCGCGGACGAAGCGCTGCTGGAACGTATGCGCCTGTGCGGACAGCCCTGGGCGGTATCCACCCCCGCGCAGGCAGCGGGACGGGCCGCGCTGGATGAAAAGGCGTACAGTGAACAGCTGCGCGCCCTGATTGCTGCCGAGCGGCCCCGCATGCGGGAGAAACTGCTGGCGCTGGGCTGCCGGGTGGTACCGGGAGAGGCAAACTATTTATTGTTTTTTCATCCGCGCACCGATTTGGGCGCGGCTTTGCGGAACAAAGGCGTTCTCGTGCGGCGCTGCGACAACTATCCGGGCTTGGGGCCGGGGTGGTACCGCGCGGCTGTCCGAACACGGGAAGAGAACGACGCTTTTTTAAAAACGCTTGAGGAGGTGCTGTGAATGGCCCGCTGCATTATGGTGCAGGGAACGATGTCCGGCGCAGGAAAAAGTCTGCTGGTGACGGCGCTCTGCCGCATTTTTCATCAGGATGGCTGGCGGGTGGCACCGTTCAAAAGCCAGAATATGGCGCTGAACAGTTACATTACCCGGGACGGACTGGAAATGGGGCGTGCACAGGTGGCGCAGGCGGAAGCCGCCGGCCGGGAACCGGACGTGCGCATGAATCCCATCTTGCTCAAGCCCAGCAGCGATACCGGCAGTCAGCTGATTGTTTGCGGCGAGGTGCAGGGGCAGTATTGTGCGGCGGAATATTACCGCCTGAAAAAGACCCTGCTGCCGCAGGTTTTGAAAGCTTACCGAAGCCTGGCGGCGGAAAACGACATCATTGTCATCGAAGGGGCAGGCAGTCCGGCGGAAATCAATCTGCGGGAAGGCGACATTGTCAACATGGGGTTGGCCGAGCAGGTGAACGCACCGGTGATTTTGGTGGGGGACATCGACCGGGGCGGCGTGTTTGCACAGCTGTACGGCACGGTGGCTTTGCTGGCACCGGAGGAATGCGCACGCATCAAAGGGCTGGTGGTCAACAAGTTTCGCGGAGACGTGGAACTTTTGCGGCCGGGCCTGACCATGCTGGAAGAAAAGACAGGCCTGCCGGTGCTGGGGGTCGTTCCCTATACGCGCGTGGACATCGACGATGAGGACAGCCTTTCCACCCGTTTGGAGCACCGCTTTCAAAACCGGCCGGTGGATATCGCGGTGATTCGTCTGCCGCACATTTCCAATTTTACCGATTTTTCTCCGCTGGAAAGTCATCCGGCTTTGGGGGTTCGTTATGTGGAAAAAGTGCAGGCGCTGGGAACGCCGGATCTGGTGGTGCTGCCGGGCACCAAAAACACCATGGCAGACCTGGCATGGATGCGTCAAAACGGTCTGGAAGCTGCAGTAAAAAAGCTGGCGGCTGCGGACACGCCGGTCTTGGGCGTGTGCGGCGGTTATCAGATGCTGGGACGCTCCCTTGCAGACCCGCAAGGTGTGGAGCAGGGCGGCACGATGGCAGGAATGGGGCTTCTGCCCTGCGACACCTGTTTTTCGGGGCGAAAGGTTCGCACCCGTGTGGAGGGCATTGCGGCGGGCCCCTTTGCGGGCGCCCGGCTGGACGGATACGAAATTCACATGGGGCGGACCCGGAGCGGCCGAGTCAGTCCTTTCTGCCGCCTGGAAAACGGAACGGAAGAAGGCGCAGTCTGCGGCAATGTGTTCGGGACTTATCTTCACGGCCTGTTTGACACAGGCGAACTGACTGAAAAAATGGCAGACTGGCTTCTGGCGCGCAAAGGGTTGAACGCGTTGGATGCACATTTGCAAAGTCATGCGGATTACAAGGAACGTCAGTATGATCTGCTGGCGGACGCGGTGCGTTCCTCGCTGGATATTCCTGCGCTGTACCGTATGATGGATGCTTTTGCACCGGGAAAGGATGAGAAGATTTGAACGAAAGGCATGTACTTCCTGCCGATATCGAGCGGACCAGCATGGCCATCATACGGGGCGAACTGACCGAGCGGGGCATTCAGGTACCGGCCGGGTGCGAAGCTGTGGTACAGCGGGTGATCCACACCACTGCGGATTTTGACTATGCCAAGAACCTGTGTTTCACACCGGGGGCGGTTGACAAAGGGGTGGAAGCACTGGGACGCGGCGCCGTTCTTGTAACAGATACCAACATGGCGCTGGCAGGCATCAGCAAGCCGACCCTGAAAAAGCTGGGCTGCAGTGCATACTGCTATATGGCCGACGAAGATGTGGCACGCGCAGCAGTACAGGAAAATACCACGCGGGCAGACGCCGCCATGCAAAAAGCGGCGCAGCTTCACCCGGGTGCGGTGTTTGCGGTGGGAAATGCGCCCACGGCCCTGTTCCGGCTGGAAAAATTGATTGAGGAAGGATTGCGGCCGGCACTGGTCATTGCGGTCCCGGTGGGCTTTGTGAACGTGGTGGAGAGCAAAGAGCGCATCTTTTCCGCGTGCGAAGCAGCCGGTGTTCCGGTCATCGCTGCAATGGGGCGCAAGGGAGGCAGCAATGTGGCCGCGGCAGTCTGCAATGCACTGCTGTATACCGCGGCCAATGCGCTGGACCCGGCCCAAAGAGGCTGGAAAGGCTGACCGGAAAAGCGAAACATTTGAAAATTTCAACAAACGGTGGGGGAACGACCAATGAAAAAACACAGATTGCTTATTTGCGTGCTGCTTTCACTTTTTCTGCTTGTATCCTGTGGGACGGCGGCGCCAAGTTCACAGAGCGCATCTGCAGCGCAGGCCGATTCGGTCACGTTTACCGATGATTTGGGGCGGACCGTCACAGTGGATTCGCCCAAGCGGGTGGCCGCACTGATTGGAAGTTTTGCAGATGTTTGGTGCATTGCGGGCGGCAAGGATACGCTGGTGGCTGCGGCGGATGACACATGGACGCAGTTTGATTTGGATTTGGACGAGTCTGTGATCAATCTGGGCAAGGTCAGCGAACCCAGTGCCGAGACCCTGCTGGCGGCACAGCCGGATTTTGTGCTTGCCAGCACAAAGACTTCGGCCGACGTGGAACTGATGCCAACACTGGAAAATGCCGGTATCCCCACCGCTTATTTCGATGTAAGCAGCTTTGAGGATTATCTGCGGATGCTGGAGATTTGCACCCGCATCACAGGCTGCGAAGACCGGTATGAACAGTACGGCACGCTTGTGCAAGAACAGGTGGATGCGGCCATTGCTTCCGCCCAGGACAAACAGGGGCCCACGGTGCTGTATCTGCGCGCTACCGGCAGCAGCTGCAAGGTGAAAAACAGCCAGAACACCGTGCTGGGAGAAATGCTGGCTGATTTGGGCTGCACCAACATTGCAGACAGTGACGAGTCTCTTTTGGAAACGCTTTCCATGGAGGCCATCTTGCAGGCGGACCCGGAATGTATTTTCATTGTTTTGCAGGGCAGCGACCAGGAAAAAGCGCGCCAGACGCTGGAAAAAGCGGTGTTGTCCAATCCGGCCTGGCAGCAGCTGCGTGCTGTGCAGCAGAACAAATGCTACTACATGGACCAGCAGCTGTATAATGTGAAGCCCAACGCCCGCTGGGGCGAGGCCTATGAGGGATTGGCGGAGATTTTGTATGGACAGGAATGACACTCGGGGCATATTTCCATGCTTCCTGCTGCTTGCGGCAGGGATGATCGCGGCGGCATTTCTGAGCCTTTGCCTGGGCGCGGCGGCACTGTCACCGCGGGAATTGCTGGCGGTTTTGTGCGGAAGAGGGGATGCTTCTGCCGTGTCCATTCTTCTGTATGTGCGGGTACCTCGCACAGTGGGCTGTTTGCTGGCGGGGGCAGCACTGGCGGTTTCCGGTGCGATCATTCAAACGGTGCTGGCAAACCCGCTGGCCGCACCCAATATCATCGGTGTCAATTCCGGCGCGGGGCTGGGTGTGGCGCTGTGCTGTGCCGTGCTTCCCACGGCGGTGAACGTTGTGCCTGCGGCGGCGTTCGCCGGTGCATTTGCCGGTGTGCTTTTGGTCCTGTTCATTGCGGAAAAAGCAGGTGCCTCCCGCATTACGCTGGTCTTGGCCGGCATGGCGATTTCCGGCATGTTCAGCGCGGGGATCGACGCGGTGCTCACCGTATTTCCGGACTCGTTGATCGGTTATTCCGATTTTCGCATCGGCGGTCTGGCCAACGTCTCCATGGACCGCATTGCACCCGCGGCATGGGTCATTCTGCTGTGCCTGGCTGCAGCCCTGGCACTGGCCCACGAGATGGATGTTCTGGCTTTGGGAACGGACATGGCGCAAAGCTTGGGCCTTCGGGTGCGCCGTGTGCGTGTGCTGCTTTTGGCGCTGGCCGCAGCGCTGGCCGGTGCGGCGGTCAGTTTTGCCGGGTTGCTGGGCTTTGTAGGGCTGGTCGCCCCCCATATGGTGCGCCG
The DNA here is from genome assembly GCA_944388395.1 of uncultured Ruthenibacterium sp. Classification (GTDB taxonomy): domain Bacteria; phylum Bacillota; class Clostridia; order Oscillospirales; family Ruminococcaceae; genus Ruthenibacterium; species Ruthenibacterium komagatae. The sequence goes on along the minus strand of CALXIP010000074.1, from coordinate 15,054 downwards.
TCTGGTGGGGGGCGAGAGCCGCCGCCTGCTGGCGGGATGCGCACTGGTGGGAGCGGCGCTTCTGACATTGTGTGATGTGGCTGCGCGAACGCTGTTTGCCCCGTATGAACTGCCGGTGGGCATTGTTTTGTCGCTGGCGGGCGGACCGTTCTTTTTATGGCTTTTGTTCCGCAGAAAGGAGACCCACGCATGATCGAATTGCAGAATTTGACCGCCGGTTACCGGGAACATGCGGTGCTGGAACATGTGGATCTCTGTTTCCCCGAGGGAAACGTCACGGTGCTTCTGGGCCCCAACGGGTGTGGCAAAAGCACGCTTTTAAAAACTGCGCTGGGGCTTCTGCCGCCTTTGGAAGGGCAGATCTTGTACGATGGTACGCCCTTGTCAGAACTTGCGCCCGTGCAGGTGGCGCGCCGGGCGGCGTATATGGCACAGAGCCGCGGCATTCCCAACATCGAAGCGCGGCGCATGGTGCTGCACGGCCGCTTCCCGTATCTGCCATTCCCGCGCCGTTACCGCAAAAGCGATCACGAGGCGGTGGACCGGGCGCTGCAGCAGGCAGATGCGCTGGAGCTGGCCCATTGCCGCATGGAGGAGCTCAGCGGTGGCCAGCGGCAGAAAATCTATCTGGCGATGGCGCTGGCGCAGCAGACGAAGACGATTTTTATGGATGAACCCACCACCTGGCTGGATGTGCGCCACCAGATGGAGGTGATGCGCACGGCCAAAGACCTGGCCGCAGCGGGAAAAGCAGTGGTTCTGGTCAGCCACGACCTGTGTCTTGCGCTGCGCACGGCAGACCGGGTGGCGCTTTTGTCACAGGGAAGGCTGGTCCAGGTGGATACTCCGCTGCATGTATATGAAAGCGGAACGCTGGACAAGGTGTTTGGCGTGCATGTCTGCCGTGTGTGTGTAAACGGCACATGGCAGTATTTTTGTGAATAGGGGAGAAACCGCATGGAGAAAAAGGGCTTTGTTTATCTGGTGGGGGCGGGCTGCGGCAGCGCAGATTTGATTACGCTGCGCGGTCTGCGGCTGCTGCAGACCTGTGATGCAGTGGTATACGACGACCTGATTGACCCGGCGCTGTTGGAACAGGCGGCACAGGCGGAACTTTATCCGGCGGGTAAGCGTTGCGGCCGTCATTCCATGCCACAGCCGGAAATCAATGCGCTGCTGGTGCGCCTGGGCAGTGAGGGAAAAACCGTCGTCCGCCTGAAAGGCGGCGATCCCTTTGTGTTTGGACGCGGCGGGGAAGAGGTTCAGGCACTGCACCAGGCGGGGATTCCCTGCGAGATCGTGCCGGGTATTTCCTCGTGCATTGCGGTTCCGGCCGCAGCGGGCATCCCGGTCACACACCGGGGCCTCAGCCGCAGTTTTCATGTGATTACGGGGCACACGGCACAAAGCGAGGACAGCTTGCCGGAGCCCCTGCATACGCTGGCAATTTTGAACGGAACCCTGGTGTTTTTGATGGGGCTGAGCCAGCTGGAGCGCATTGCCAACCGGCTGATGGAAGCGGGCAAGGCCGGCAGTACGCCGGCGGCAGTTGTTTCCGGCGGGAATGCACCGCACCCGGCCGTTGTGCGCGGGACGCTGAAAAACATTGCGGAAAAGGTGCGTCAGGCGGATGTGCAGGCACCGGCGGTCATCGTGGTAGGCGAGACCGCGGCCATGAATTTGTACGAGGGTGATCCGCGCCCGCTGGCCGGTGTGCGTGTGGGCCTTGTGGGAACCGCCTCTTTCACGCGCCGTCTGGAAGAAAGACTGCTGAAGCTGGGAGCAAGGTCGGTGCACATGATGGCTGGCCGTGTGAAGTCATTGGAACCGGATGAAGGCATTACCGCCTTCACCAAAGTTTCCGGCTGGGCGGTTTTCACCAGCCAAAACGGCGTAGAGATTTTCTTCGAGCGCCTTTTGAAAAGCGGAACAGACGTGCGCCGTCTGGCGCAGTGCCGTTTTGCGGCAATCGGCCCGGTTACGGCACAGGCGTTGCAGAAGCATGGGATCACGGCCGACCTTGTGGCGCATCCTGCCACAAGTCAGGCGCTGGCCGGCGCGCTCAGCACAGCGGCAGAGAAGGCCGAACCGATTTTTCTGTTTCGCTCTGCCAACAGCACCTCTGAATTGTACACAGAACTTGCAGAACAGGGCTTTTCGGTTCAGGAATGCAGCCTGTACCGCACAGATTTTGTGCCCCTTCAGTCCGATGCAAAGGTGGATTATCTGGTCTTTGGCAGTGCGGAAGGTGTCAAAGCCTGGTATGCTGCCTGTGGCGCGCCGGAAGAAAGCGCCCAGTGTGTGTGCATCGGGCCGGTGACCGCCGGGACTCTTTCGGCCTGCGGACGCCGCCGTTTTTTGACGGCAGAGGACATTTCGGCAGATGGGGTGGTCGCGTGTATTTTGAAGGACTTGCAAAACCGGGCAGGTTTTGTATAATGAGTAAAGAATAAATGCTTGGAGTGAGTATATGAAAATTATGGCCGTTGATTACGGCGATGCGCGCACGGGGCTGGCCGTGTGCGACCGCACGGAGTTTTTGGCAAGCCCGGTGGGCACCATTGAAGAAAAAAGCTTTGCCAAGGTGGCGGAAAAAATTGTTTACGCAAGCCGGGAATTTGAGGCGGGCATGATCGTGATCGGCCTTCCCCGCAATATGGACGGCACCGAGGGCGCCCGCGCGCAGAAATGCCGGAAACTGGCCGATACCCTGAAAGCCATCGTTCCCATTCCTGTAGAACTCTGGGACGAGAGAAGCACGACCGTAACTGCCGCCAGTATTTTGACGGAGAACGGCACCTTTGGCAAAAAACGTAAACAGGTGCTGGATTCGGTGGCTGCCGTTGTAATTCTGGAGAGTTATATGGCTTATCGCCACAATTTGCAGAAAAGCCAGTCCTGACAGATGATTCAAAATAAAAAAACGATCCGGCAGATGTCTGCCGGATCGTTTTTTCATTGTTTCAAAAGCTCCAGAATCAATGCAACAGCGTCTGATATGTAAGCTGCCAGAGGCTTTTCGGGAAGTCCCGCAATCCACGCGCCGCATTTGGAAACGGGAATCAGAACTTTTTGGGCCCGGCTCTCGGCCACAGCGCAGGCAATGGCGGGGCTGCACTCGCCCAGCATGCTGTTGGCCATCACCAGGCCGATGGGACCGGCCAGAATCTCTGCCCGCGCGGCATTGACCACGGCGGCATTTTCTCCGGTGGCGCCCGCTGTGGCGCCCGCTTTCAACATTGCGCTGGTGGCGGCAGAATTGGTGCCCACTGCAATAATTTCTTCCTGAACACCGGCGGACCGCAGGGCCGCAATCAGGGTGCGGCCAAACCCGCCGCCCTGGCCGTCGATCACAACAATTCGTTTCATGGTGGTTCCTCACTTTCTCACATCAGCGGCGCGAACAGCCGCAGAAAAATCTGGGCGACCCATTTGTAAAGAGGCGCGCTCTGCGCCTCCTGCAAGGTGACCTCGTGACTTTGGGCCATGGTCCGCAAAATGTCCCGTTTCACATCGTGTGGCATGTGCCCGCCATAAAATGCGCAGCAGTTTTCAAAGTGAAGATAAAGGCTGCGGTAGTCCATGTTGGCGCTGCCTACAATGGCCAGCTTGTCATCGCTGAGGTACATTTTGGCATGAATAAATCCGGGTGTGTACTCGTAAATCCGAATCCCGGCCTTCAACAGGGTAGCGTAATAACTTTGTGTGACGTAATACACGTACCATTTGTCGGGAATGCCCGGCGTGATGATGCGGATATCCACGCCGCTTTTGGCCGCCAGGCATAAAGTCGTGACCATCTCATTGTCCAGAATCAGGTAAGGGGTTGTGAGATATACATAGTCCTTGGCCTGCTGCAGCACGTTCAGATAGGCATTTTCCGAAATGTTTTCTCCGTCCAGAGGCGAATCGCAGTAAGGCTGTACGAATTCCTCTTCTTCTTCAAAACGGTTCACGGGCAGATACGACCGGAAATTGGTCTCGGTGCCCGCCACAAAATCCCACATGCGCAAAAACGTCAGAGAAAGCGAGTAAACCGCAGGGCCTTTCAGCATGAAGGCCGTGTCTTTCCAGTAACCGAACCGCTCTTTGCGGTTGATGTACTCATCCGCAAAGTTCAAACCGCCGGAAAATCCGATCTCGCCATCGATCACCGCAATTTTTCGGTGATCCCGGTTGTTCAGCATTTTGTAGTCCGTTAAGTGCCAGGAAAAATGAAGCCCGTTGAAGGCATAACACTTGATGCCCATGGCCCGCAGTTGTTCATCGTAGTCCAGAGGAAGGGTAAACATACTGCCCACTCCGTCATAAATCACACGAACGTCCAATCCCTGCCGGGCTTTCTCTTTCAGAATCTCGAGGGTCTGGTTCCACATCTCGCCCTCTTCAATAATGAAATATTCCATGAAAACGGAACGGCGTGCCTGACGCAGTTCTTCAAGAAACACCGGAAAGAATTCCTCTCCGGTGGCAAAGTAGAGGCTTTGTGTCGCCTGATATACAGGGGAGGCCGCATAGGTGGAAAGATAATCCACGCTGCGTTCCAATCCCCGGTCAAACTGTTTCAGCGCACGGCTGGCACATCCGTCGGGCTGAACGGCCGCTGCCGCCTTGTGCTCAATGTCCGCAAACTGAGCGGCCTTCTTGGGGCGGATTCCCCGGGAACCGAGAAGCATGTAAAACACCGCGCCGGAAAGCGGCATTGCAATGATCAGCAAAAGCCACATCAGTTTGTAGGCGGGGTTGATGTCAGCGTACTCCAGAATCGGAAGCATGACAAGCACGCTCAAAATGGTGAGCAGGAGATAGAGAACCGATCCGACACGGCTGAATTCCAGCAGCAGCGCGACCAGAATGATCAGCTGCAGAAGAATCAGCACCATGAACAGAAAGGTGCGGGAAGTCAGAAATTTCAAAAGCTTTTTCACAGGGATTTCCTTTCAAAAAGGCAGCTCAGGCGCTCGGAGTGCTGCCGGAGGGGGAAGAGGTCGCTTGCGTTTGAAGCGCGCCGTAGGTGGTGATGGTAACACTGTTCAGCGTGACGGGTTCCAGCGGACGGCCGCTTTCGTCACACTCCACCTGCGCAATGGCGTCCACAACGTCCATACCGCTGTACACCTGACCGAACACGGTGTCCTGTCCGTCCAGATAAGGGGCGCCGCCCGCGCTCTGGTAGGCGTCGGCTACCTCCTGACGAACACCGGAAGCGACCATTTCTTCCGCTGCGGTTTTATCTACAGAATCTTCGGGTGTCTGCACAATATAGAACTGGCTCAAATTACCCACAGAATCGTCCGCCGCACGGGCCAGCGCCACAGCGCCGGAATAGTGGTGCAGCTTGTCGCTTAATTCGTTCGGGTAAGCATTGTTGTTCCAGATGCTGGCCCCGCCGGTGCCGGATTGCGTCGCATCGCCGGTTTGAATCACAAAATCTGCAACGACCCGATGAAAGATGTTTCCGTTGTAATACCCCTGCTGGGCAAGACCTTCAAAGTTTTCCACCGCCATGGGTGCATATTGCGGGAACAAAACGATAAAAATATCTCCCATACTGGTGGAGAGCACGGCCACCGGTGTGTCCTGAGAAGGCTGCGCAAGCTGTTCCTCGCTGCTTTCCACGGGGCTGCGGCTGCTGCCCGCAAAGCCCTGCTTTCCGCCGCAGCCGGTCAGAACCAGGCAAACCAGCGCAAGGCACACAAGAAAAATACGTTTGGTCATGGAATCACCGCCACTCGAAAAAGGAATATTCTCCTTTAGTATAGCATATTTTATAGGATAGAAGTAGATTTTGAGAAAAGATTTTCACATTGTGTTTTTTGTAAGGTTGGCTTGACGCAGACAGTGTGATTGGGTAAAATAAAGACAGAAAAAGATACGCGGGCAAGCCTGCTGAAGGAGAAAAAATGGAAAATCAGAAAGATTTGGATTACACTCCCGATTTGATCACGTTGGAAGATGAAGCGGGTGTAGAGCACGAGTGTGAAGTGATTGACGCAGCCGATTACAACGGCGAGCACTATCTGGCGGTGGTTCCGTATGTGGCGGATCCGGAAAAAATGCTGGAAGAGGATGCGCAAGTGGTCATCATGCGCACCGTGGAAGAAAACGGAGAAGAGTTCCTGGACATTGTGGATGACGACGAAGAGCTGGCGGCAGTCAGCGAAGTGTTCGCCGCCCGCCTCGAGGAACTGTATGACATCGAACTGTAAAAGCAGTTCGCGGCAGTGCAAAACCAGCCTGCCCTGTACGATTTGTTGTGTTCATATATAATCCTACTAACCAATCAACGGGAGCCCGGGGTCCGCAAGGGGATCGCAGACCTCCCGCCCGGCTTCGGCCGCAAGCGGAGGAAGGGAGCGTGAAACTTGGGCAGGGCACCCACCTGCCATTACGGTAGGTTTTGGTGTGCACAGACGGCAGGGTGGGTTTGTTTTTACAAATCACAAAACGAAAAGGGCTGGTACTTTGTGCCGGCTCTTTTTTTGCGAAAACAGCACACCGGCTGCGGCGGACAGACACCCGCTGGCCGGGAATGTTGACGCAACAATCACAAAAATATATAATACAATCGTTGATGTCCTGATAAAATGAGATGCCGGAAATTCCGGCGTTCAAAACAGTTTTATGCAATCGATAAGCCGGACGGTGAGACAACAGGATGGATTCGTCTCCCACTGCTCCGGCTTTCCTTTTGAACGGACCGCAGCATGGGCTGAATTTTCACTTCAACGGGAGGTCCTGAATATGACTTATGATCTTTGTTTTGCACTATATAACTCCAGCCAATGGCTGACGGCGTGTGTGGAGGCAATTGCTGCGGTGAACTATGACTGCAGAAAAATTGCACTGTACTTTGCCGACAATGCTTCGCAGGACGATTCTCTGGCTGCGGCGTACGCCCTGGCGGAAAAATACCGGGATGTTTTTCGGGAGATTCGCGTTCTGCCGCAAAAGGAAAATCTGGGGTTCGGCAGTGCCAGCAACGCTGCGGCACGTGCCGGCAACGGTGATTTTGTCTTTTTCTGCAATGTGGATACAGAGATCGACCCGGATGCGTTCCGAAATCTGGACCGCGCCATTGAGCAAGCGCCCGCTGACTTCGGCGCGTTCGAGCTGCGTCAGTTCCCCTACGAGCATCCGAAATATTATGATCCGGTGACCTTGGAGACCTCCTGGTGCAGCGGGGCCTGTTTTGTGCTGCGCAGGGAAGTGTTTGAAAAGACCGGCGGATTTGACGAGAGTATTTTCATGTATGCGGAAGACGTGGACCTCTCCTGGCATATTCGGGCATTGGGCTACAAATTAATGTATGTTCCTTCCGCGGTCATCCATCATTACGCGTATCGCACGGCGGGCGAGGAAAAGCCCACACAGCTGGCGGGAAGCGTTGCGGGCAATCTTGTGCTGCGCTATAAGTATGGCGGTGGAAAGGATCTCCACAGCTGGAAAAAGCTGTACAGACTGGTGGAAGAGCGCATCGAGAACAATGAGCAGACCCATGCTGTTTTTCACAAGCAGATGGCGAGGATTCAAGCCCATAAGGAAGCATACCGGGAATTTCAAAAAAATGTGGTGTGCCCCTCCCGGTTCCGCCCGTCCTTCCTGGAGTTCGACTATGAATTTGCAAAGCAGGGCGCCTTTTACGAATCGCACTTCCCGGCGGGACAGCCGGATATCACCGTGATTATCCGAACCTATCGTCGGCCGGAGCTTCTTCGCATGACGCTGGAAAGTTTGTGCAACCAAACGTACCGGCATTTCAAAGTGCTCGTGGTGGAAGACGGCGAGAATCCGGTATCAGAGTCTGCGGTCCGGGCATTTCAGGATCGTTTGGATCTGGAATATATTCCGGCGTGCGCCTCGCTGGGGCGATGCCGGGCCGGAAATGTGGGCCTGGAAAAAGCAACAGCGGAATATGTCTGCTTTTTGGATGATGATGATTATTTCTTTGCGGATCATCTGGAAGTGATGGCCTGTCTGATCGAAGAAAATCCGGATTGCAGCTTTTTTGCGGCGGGCTCGGTGGAAGGCCTTTGCGAGGCAGACCCGGATGATTTGACGAAGTTCGTTTACCGTGAAAAGCGAAATCATTCGGGAGATTTGCGTCTGGTCGATTTCTTTTCACGGAATCCCGTTCCCATCCAGGCAGTGCTCTTCCGCCGTTCGCTCTTTCTGGAGTACGGGGGCTTTGATGAGACGCTGGACGCATTGGAAGACTGGGATCTCTGGATGCGTTATTTGACGCATGCGTCGTTTGCCTGTGCGGATAAGGCCACCAGCATTTACAAGGTGCCGGCAGACCAGAAACTTTTTGCGCAAAGGGATCGCTTCATTGGCCAGTACCGTGCGCAGGTGTTTGAAAAAATGGCGTCTTATAAAGGCGTTGTCACGGCACAGGACGTATACGGGCTTTTGTGGCGACCGGATGAAACGTCCGGCAAGACGTTCTGGACGGACGAAGAAAAGGCACAGGAGATGGAGAAGCTGCGTGCTGCGGCAAAAGAGATCCGCGCCAGCAGTACCTGGCGCGCAACGCTGCCTCTCAGACTCCTTCCCCATATCGTGCGGGGGATCGTCGGCCTGCTGGGGGGCATTGTGCTGATCGTTTTGCGCTTTTTCAGCTTTGTATTTGAAAAAGGCGCCGACGGAGTCAACTGGTGTCTGGATGCGGTGAAAAATTTGTGCAACCGGGTAGGCCCGCCGGCACCGAATCCGGACAAGGCGACCGAAGAGGAACTGAGTCGCTTTATTCAGCTTTCGCGCAGGTCTTTGTGCTGGAAACTGATTCATCGCGGCCGCAGATAAAAGCGATCGAGGGGGAGTTTTGATGCCAAAAGTAACGGTTTTGTTGACGTCTTACAATCATGGAACTTTTATTGACGCGGCCATCCGGTCGGTGATGAACCAGACTTTTACGGATTGGGAGCTTTTGATTGTGGACGATTGTTCTCAGGATGATTCCTGGGAGAGGATCTGCCGCTATCAGGACCCGCGCATCCATGCGGTGCGCAACGAAGTGCGCATGGGGCCGGAACATGCGTTTCGGGTGATGGATGAAAAAGCAACCGGAGAATACGTGGCGGTCTTTCATTCGGACGATATGTGGCGGCCGAAAAAACTGGAGCGGCAGGTTGCATTTCTGGATGAACATGCGGAGATTGGCGCGGTGTTCACCGGGGTGGATATCATCGATGAGACCGGCGAGGTTCGCTCGCCTGAGATTCAGGATACCTATACCAATTGTTTCGCAACGAAAAACAGAACACGGTATGAATGGCTCAATACGTTCTTTTACAAAGGAAATGCACTGTGTCATCCCAGTGTCCTGATCCGCCGGCAGTTGTATCGTACATGCGGCTTGTTTTTGGACGGGCTGGCCCAGGGTCCGGATCTTTGCAAGTGGATTCGTCTTTGCAAAACCCAGGAAATTTATATTATGCCGGAAAAACTCACCTGTTACCGGGTCCTGAGCGGCGAAAAAAACACCAGTGCGAACACAATTAAAAATCAGCGTCGCTCCTACTTGGAATTGATGTTCATTTACAGGCCCTATTTTGAGTTGACCATGGACGATTTGCTGCGGGTGTTTCCGCAGGCGCAGCGTTATGTAACACCGGCGGGAGCAGAACCGCGCTTTGCTGCCGCACGAATTTTCTTGGAAGAGGGAAGCACCGATTCTCTGAAGCTGCTGGCATTGGAAGTGCTGTTTGATCTGCTGAATGACCCGGCTGCGGCCGAGAACCTGAAGAATTTCTACGGGTATGGATTCCCTCAATATGTGGAAGAGACGCGCGCCAACAACGTGTTTCACATCCTCAGTCAGGCAGACGGTAAGCTGAGTAAAAATGAGACGATCTTTTACTGGAGGGGAACGACATTTTTGCCGGAAAACAGCGTATCTGCAGCTTATGAATTATCTCCTGACGGAATGTTCGAATTGGATGCAGAGCTGGGCGGCAGTCCCATGGATGCGCTTCGCATTGATTTGTGTCAGTGGCACAGCGCCATCGCAAAAGTGGTGTGCCTGGAATGCGACGGCCGGGAATACACCGAGCAGTTGCAAAGCGGAGCGCAATGGTCCGGAAAAGTGGACGTATTCGCTTGTATGCGCCCGCAATACTTTTTGTTCTTTGAGACGCCTTTGTCCGTGCGGAAAGTCCATCTGAAGGCCTATCTTGGACAGGATCTTCAGGCGGCGCTGGAAAGATGGGACGCATTTGTGCCGGAGCGGGATCTGGAGCTGGAGCAGGCACAGGCAAGGGCAGAGGAACAGGCGCAGAAGAAGAAAAGAGGTTGGCCGTGGAACAGGAATTGATCATCATTGGTGCGGGCAAATTTGCGCGGGAAACTGTGTGGATGCTGGAGCGGCTTGCCCGGCAGGGCGATCGGACATGGAAGCTTTTGGGCTATGTGGACGATACGCCGGAAAAACAGGATACAAGCGTGTACGGACTGCCGGTATTGGGAACCGTGGATGCGCTTTTGAGCTGGCCTCGTGATGTGTGGGCCATCATGCCGATGGGCACCTGCGGCGGGCGGCGCACTCTGGTGCAGCGTCTGGCACAGGCGCCGCATCTGCATTGGGCGACAATTCAGGCCGCCAGTGCGGTAACGGGAAAAAATTTCGAAATCGGCGAGGGAAGCCTGCTATGTGAAAATACGCTTTGCACAGTGGATGTGAAACTGGGCAGACATACCATTGTCAACGTGGGGAGCACGATTTCGCACGATACGGTTTTGGGCGACTTTGTAACGGTCAGCCCGGGTGTCACCATTTGCGGAAACTGCGAGATCGGAGACGGCGTGTTCCTGGGGGCTGGAGCGACGATCATTGAACAGATTCGAATTGCCCCGGGAATCGTAGTGGGAGCAGGCGCAACGGTGGTGCGCGATTTGACGGTCCCGGGTACCTATGTGGGGACCCCGGCACGCAGAAAAGAATAAACAAAAACAGGCTTGCTTTGCGGCGCGGCCTTTCCCGAGCGGGGAAGTCGTGCGCCGTTTGGCGGCCTGTTTTTTTGCAGACACTTTTTACCATATGCGCAGGAAGGATTGCGGCTGCATGAAGGGGTGTGCTATACTGCCTGCAGCAGCTTTCGGATTGTCAGTACGTGAAAAATATGGTATAATTTTTAGTACTTGTAATTTTGTATTAATAAGAAAGCTGGGTAGTGAAAATGAACAAACCGGAAAAGCCGATTTTGGTCACAAAGCCCTTTCTCCCGGAGAAAGAAACCTTTATGAATTATGTGGATGGCATTTGGCAGCGTGATTGGATGACCAACCAGGGCCCTTTGCATCATCAGTTGGAAGATGAGCTGAAATCTTATCTGGGCGTGGAAAATCTGACGCTCACGGTAAACGGACACCTTGCGCTGGAAATTGCGATTCGCGGCCTTGGCCTGACCGGGGAAGTCATCACCACACCCTTTACGTTTGCGTCGACCATCCATTCTATTTCCATGTGCGGGCTGAAGCCGGTGTTCTGCGATATCAAGCCCTCGGATCTGACCATGGATGAGGAGCAGATCGAAAGCCTGATTACGGAAAAGACCAGCGCTATTTTGCCGGTACACGTCTACGGACATCCGTGCAATACGGCCAAAATCGAAGAGATTGCGCGGCGGCACGGGCTGAAAGTGATTTATGACGCAGCGCATACGTTCGGCGTTCGGCTGAATGGGCAGACCCTTTCCCTTCAGGGCGATGTGTCGATTTACAGTTTCCACGCCACCAAGTTGTTCCACACCATTGAGGGTGGCGCGCTTGTGTACAAAGATCCCGGCTTGAAACAGGTGTTTGACGATTACAAAAATTTCGGCATTCATGATGAAGAGCATGTGGCCTATGTGGGCGGAAATGCCAAGATGAATGAATTCCAGGCAGCTATGGGCCTTTGCAATCTCAAACACATCGATGAGATCATTGCCGAGCGGCGTGAAATCACGTTGCGGTATCGAAAAAATCTGGAAGGACAAGCGGGTATCACGCTGTTCTATCCGGACCGTGCGCCCGGCGTGGAGTACAATTACGCTTATTTGCCGGTGCTGATCGACCGGGATGCTTTCGGGATCAGCCGGGATGAGCTGCATGCGGCCTTGAAGGCGAATGACAATGTGGTCGCGCGCAAATATTTTTATCCCATCGGCACAGAGTATGATTGCTATCGGGAACTCGCTGCTGAAAGCCGCGTGCCTGTGGCAAAAGCTGCAGGCCAGAGCGTTCTGGCTCTGCCTATTTACAACGGCCTGTCCCTGGAGGAAGTGGACTATATTTGTGAGTGTATCCTGAATAAGAAACAATCGTGATACATTTGAATGCTATCCTGAAAATAGCTCCCCGTTTGCGGGACACACTGATAAAAATTGTTGAGGAGCTGCAATAATGAATCAAACGCAAATGCAATCAGCTGGCAGGGAACTGATTCCGGTCATGCACTGTTTCGATAACAATTATGTTATTCCGGCGGCAGTGTCGTTTTATTCCATGCTCAAATATGCCGACCCGAAGTATCAGTACCGTTTGTACGTTCTGCATACGGATATTACCACGCAGAATCAGGCGTTGCTGCAAAATGTGGTGGGCCAGTTCCCCAACGCGTCCCTGGAATTCATTTCGATGAATCACTGGCTGGAAGATGTGTTTCAGAGTTTGCTGCATGAGAATCATTTTTCCAAAGAAGTGATCTATAAACTGTCGGTCGGCTCTATTTTTCCGCAGTATGATAAATTGATCATCACCGACGTGGACGTGGCTTTTTGCGGCGACATTGCGCCCAGCTATGTATCAATGGATCCGGATTCGGAGATCTGTTTTGCAGGCGTGCACCACGTGTGTCCCAAGGACAGCTGGCTGGTCAATTATTACGATCATTATGATGCTGTGTTTGGCAAGGGTCACCGTGAACGCATGAAAATCTGCGGCGGATATCTGGTCGCCAACCTCAAGCGGTTGCGTGAAGCGGGCAAAGAGGCAATTTTCCTGGATTACCTGGAAGCCAACACCGATAAACTGCTTCAGTTGGAGCAGGATGTCATCAACTTCTGCTGCGACGAGAATGAGATCGCCTATCTTCCGCTGGAATACATTGTTTGCAGCTATGCCTACGACATGTTTGAAACGGCAGAGAGCCGGGAACAGGACGAGCATTACAGCCGGGAAGAAATTGAAAGAGCACTGAAAAATCCCATTCAATTGCATTATGCCACCTCGGTGAAGCCCTGGAAGGATATTCATTCCACCAAAGCGGATCTTTGGATGAAGTTCCTGTTTGAGTCCGGTGTGGCCCAAACATATTTTGACCGGCAGCGCGGTCTTGCCGGCCCTGCACCGGAGCAAATTGATGCGGAGCATTTGCGGCACGGCGCTTCCATGCCGGAGCCGGACGTTACGGTAAGCGTTTTGTGCTGCACGTACAACCATCAGCAGTTCATTCGGGAAACGCTGCAGGCAATTGTAGGGCAGAAGACCAATTTCCGCTTTGAAGTGCTGGTGGCGGACGATGCGTCCACGGATGAGACGCAGGCAATCATTCGGGAATTCCAGCAGCAGTATCCGGAGATTTTCCGTTGCACCCTGCGTGAAAAAAATGTAGGAATCGGTGAAAATTATTATCAGACCCTGCAGCAGGTTCGGGGAAAATATCTGGCCATTTGCGACGGGGATGATTTGTGGATCGATGATCACAAGCTTCAGAAAGAAGTCGATTTTCTGGAGAGACACAGTGATTTTAATGTGGTGTGTACATCCTTCCAGAAACGGGAACTGAAAAAGGATGGAACGTTTGAAGATTCTGTGTTTGACGTGGACCATTACATTCAGTTGTCCGGGTCCAAAAAGGAATCTTACGGGCTGAAAGATCTGCTTCACATCCGGTTTGTGGCGTCGTGCACAGCAATGCTGCGGTGGCAGTTCCGGGGTGGATTTGTTCCGGATTTTCTGCGGAATTACAAAACCATCGATTTCCCGCTGGCGCTGATGCATGCAGCCTGCGGAAAAATCGGGGTGCTGGGAAAAGAAGTGACCGCGCGCTATCATGTGCACGCAGGCGGTATTACATCGCAGCAGGAATACAATATGCTTCGCGAGGTCACGCAGATTCTGCGGGAAATCGATCAATATTTGGATTATCGTTTCGCGGAGGTACTTGCTCCGGTAATCGCGGCCGGCAACGGGACTTCTTCTAAAAAAGTTCAGCCGATGTATACTGAGGAAGAAAAGGTTTCGCTGTGCGTAATGGATGACGTATTTCCGCACCCTGCGTCCGGCTTCCGGCTGGCTGAGTATAAGGCATATCTTGATGCATTTGAAAAGGTGCGGGTCGTTTGCAGTGGTCATTCCGTTGCGATGCTTGGAGAGGAATCCATTACAGATCTTTGCAAAGATTTTGTACAAGCCCACCCTGAATACAGCGATGAGATCACAATTGATGATCATCTGCCCAGAAATGCTCACATTGATCTGGCTTACTTTGGCTTTTTGGAAAACGTGTGGCCTCATTTGGATGAACTGGAAGAGCGTGCGATTCCGTTTGTGCTGGAGTTGTACCCCGGCGGTGGTTTTGCCCGGTTCAACCCGGAGGTCGATCACGAATTGCGTCTGGTGCTTTCCTCGCCCTGCCTTCGCAAGGTCATCACAACGCAGCCGGCGACAACACGGTATTTGCTGGAGAAAAACTTCTGCAGTCCGGATCAGATCCAGGAAATTTTCGGAGTGGTGACGCCGGAAGAGGCGCTGGCGCCTTATGGGCTGGCAAAGAAGCGTTATGGCTTCGAGAAAGACCGTCTGGATGTTGTTTTCACGGCGTTCCGCCATACGCCGGACGGCGCGGATAAAGGATACGATGTGTTTGTTGATATGGCCAAACGGATCTGCCGCGATCATGAGAATGTCTATTTTCATGTGGTCGGAGGCTTTGACGAAACCGTTTTGGACGTTTCGTCTCTGAAAGGCCATATTACATTCTATGGTAAGCAGCACGCTGACTGGTTTGATGTATTTTATCAGGACAAGGATCTGATCGTTTCCCCCAATGTGCCGGATGTTTTGGTTCCA